>JALYLU010000266.1 GCA_030774075.1 Actinomycetota bacterium
ACCTAGGACCCGCTTCGAGCTGCGCCACTCCCCGAACGGGTAGCGGCGCCGTGCTGGCGCATTTACTGGCGCATTTGAGGCGCAGTGAGGGGCCGAATCGAATGGTTGAGCGGCATTTGCGCAATGTTGCCCCACTCGTTCACACGAGAGCGCGCCACCGGCCGGGGCGCACGCGCCACCGGCAGCCGTTGTCCCGGCGCAGAAAGTGCAGTCCACCTATCTCGCCTCCAACGACAGCGGGGCCAGCCTCTGCTCGCGCGCTCTGCGCTGAGTTCGCGCGTTCTGGGTCCGTCAACGGCGTCGACCGGACTGCGCGTCGTGACGCCCGAGGTACTTGGCGGGCGAATCGATCGTGCCTTTGGCGAGAGGGAGCGGATCCCTCCGCGGAAAGCGGAGCGCACGTTCGATGGCCATCACTGCCGACCGCTTTGTGCGCTCGACGCGCTCGTTGCATCCGCGGCGCTCTCGGCAGCGTCACGCATGACACCCAGGCGCCCTCCGCTTGTCGCTCCGAGCGACTGGGAGCGACGCGCGTGCTAACCCGGCGAGGATTTTTCGGGCGGCTCTTGAATTCCGGGCTATGAGTAGCTTCAAGGTTCTCATCGCGATTCTCGTCCTGGCAAGCATCGGCGCCGCGCCCGCTGCGGCAGGGGCGGTCGTCGACTTCCAGAGCCCGATTGGGAACATTCGGTGCCACGGCGACAGCGCTGCGCCGGCGTATGTCGACTGTTCGATCGCGAAGCAAGCCTGGCCGAGTCAGCCACCGAGGCCGCAGTCGTGCAACGGAATCTTCAGACCGCACGAGTTCGAGCTCGCCGCCGGTCATGTTCAGGCCGGCAGGTGCGGCGATGCCGTGGCGTACTGCAGCCCGCCATGCGCGCAGCTGGCATACGGCGAGAGCAGAGATATCGGACCGATCCGTTGCACATCCTCCAAGTCCAGCGGATCCGCGGGCAACGGCGGCATCGCTTGCCGCTACATGCGGGGGAGCAAGGCTCGGTTCCATCTCGCGATCGAGGCCTACGACGTCTCGGGCCCCGCAGCCCCAGACGGTTCCCACGGCCCATCACTCCCGACGACTGGTGCAAGGACTCCCGGGGCGACATCGAGCGAGACAAGCAGCGCCGAGCTCCTTGCATCCATCCGCAGTCACGGCTCGACAGCCGGATCGCTGTCCGTACTGCCGCGCGGGGTCGGCATTGTCGGTGGTGCGGGACAGCCACCAAAGCGGACAACCGGGACAATCGGCGTGAGCACCGGTGCGAGCCAGCAGCCGGCGACCGAGTCCGCGCACACGGAATCGTTCGGCTTCGTGAAGAAGAGATTCCCGATGATCGGGAGGATCTGGGTCCTCACCGACGGCAAATGGCAGGCGATGTGCTCGGGCACTGTTGTCAGCAGGGAGTTGGTGCTCACCGCGGGGCACTGCGTGACCGACGCCCACAACAACCATGCGTACCGCGAGCGGATCGCATTCGTTCCCGGGCAGACATGGAATGATCCGAATAGCAGAGACCCACGCGACATACGCGCACCCTATGGAGTGTGGGAAGCGCGAAACTGGTGGACGCCCGATTCCTACCGCAAGGCAGACGGTCCCGACTGGGGTCTAATCCAAATTCAGCCACACGGCGCCACGTACATCGGCGATGTCGTGCATACCTGGAGGATTGCCACGGGACTCAGCTTGTATCCCAATGAACGCCTCTGGCTGGCCGGCTATCCTGCGGAGGGTTTCTGGAACACCGCACCGGGTCATGAGGGTCGCGGCTTGTACTCCTGCGCCTCGGCTTGGGACGGCGGAAACTGGGTCAAGGGGTCGGCACCCAACGACATCGTTTACGTGGCCAATTGCACCATGAACGGTGGTGCGAGTGGTGGCCCGTGGTTCGCGAGACTCCCGAATGGTCCATGGGTCATCATCGGCGTCAACAACTGGTGCTACGACGATAACAAGAAGGATGATGCCCCGGGCACCTATTGCACGCCGCGGTCATCTCAACTCCAAACGCTCGAGTTCGACGCGCGCTTCCTGAGCTTCTGGGCGAGCGTGAATACACAACTCCGACGGTAGTCGTTAAACCGGCACCGCATGCGGCCCTTCACGAAAGGCTGCGCTGAACCTCCCGCACGTCCGTCCCGATGAGGGAGGCGGCGGGTGGGTCACAGAAAGACGAGCATGTCCTCGTCATCCATCGCCGACTCAGCCGAGAGCGTTACGACCGGCCCAAACACCGGTTTCATGCGCCACGGCGGAGCCAAATGGTGCTAGAGCGGATTTGCGAGGGAGTCTGCTGAGTCTGCCGGCGTTACGGAATTCCGATCGAGGTTTCGCACGCGACGCCGGAGTCGGTGCCGGTGCCGCCGTTGCAGAGATCGATGTTTGGTCCGCCGTCCAGTTTGTCGTCGCCGGCGCCACCCAGCAGGTCGTCGGGTCCGGCCTGGCCTCGCAGCGTGTCCCGGCCGGCTGCACCGGTGAGGACGTCATGTTCGGTGCCGCCAGTCAGAATATCGTCGCCGCCGCCGCCGTTTAGCGTGTCGACGCCGGCGTCTCCTCCGAGCTGGTCTTTGCCCTCACCGCCTGTCACGTCGTCGTTGCCGGCGCCGCCGCTGACCGTGTCGTCACCGAGGGCCGCTTGGAGCTGGTCATCGCCGAGTCCGCCGTTGATGTGGTCGGATCCCATGCCGCCGTGGATGCGGTCATTGCCGGCGCCGCCGAAGATAGTGTCGTCCCCTTGCCCGCCGAGGATCAGATCCTTGCCGCCAAGTCCGTTGATGACGTCGTTGCCGCCGAGGCCGCAGATCTTATCGTCGCCGGGAGTGCCGGTAAGGACATCGTTCCCGCTGCTGCCGGTCAGCGTGCAGTTGCCGAGGTTGAACGTCGCAGTCACAGTCCGGTTCTGGCTCATCGCGACGGCACAGCTAGTGGCGGCGGGTGCGCAACTACCGCCTGACCATTTCGCAAAGGTCCAGCCGGGAGAGGACGTGGCGGTCAGGGTGACGCTCGTGCCGTTCGCGTAGGCCTGGGAGCAGTCGGTCGGGCACGCGATCCCCGGCGGCGTCGACGCGACCGAACCGTTACCTCTGACCGTGACCGTAAGCGTCGACGCTCGGACGAACGTCGCAGTCACAGTCTGGCTCTGGCTCACCGTGACGGCACAGGTGGTAGTGGTGGCGCCGGCGCAACTGCCGCCCGACCAACTCGCGAAAATCCAGCCGGGAGACGGCGTGGCGGCCAGGATCACGCTCGCGCTAGTCGCGTAGGTCTCGGAGCAGTCCGTCGGACACGCGATCCCCGGCGGTGTCGACGACACCGAGCCCTGGCCGTTCACGGTGACCGTGAGGGTACGCGGCACCTCGACGAAAGTCGCCGAGACGGAGTGGTCCTGATCCATGCGTAGAGAACAGGTCGTTCCGACTGTTCCGGCGCAGTCTCCCGACCAGAGGGACAACGCCCAGCCGGCAGTGGGTGTGGCGGTCAGAGTGACGCTCGTGCCGTCCACGTAGGCCTGGGAGCATTCGGTCGGGCACGCGATCCCCGGCGGTGTCGACGCGACCGACCCCTGGCCGCTGACCGGGAGCACCGTCAGCGTGTGCGTCGGCGGGCCGAGGTAACGGGCAAGACCGAAGGATCGCGGAGCGGTCGTCTGCGCATAAACGGTGCCTGTGACGACGATTTTGCCATCCGTCTGGATCGCGACACCGCTCCCGTAGGCGCGGTCGGTGGGGTTGCCGAGTCGCGTTCTGACCTTGCCGCCGGTTCCGAAGGTCGCATCGAGCGACCCGTCCGGGAGGAGGCGTGCAACCGCGAACCCCTCGGACGCGACGGTGCCGACAGGGTCGAGTGCGTAGCCGGCGATCACGATCCGATGCGCGGTGTCGAGAGCGACGCCCTCGGCGCGCTGGCAGTTACTCGACGAGCAGAAGGAAATGAGGGCAAGACCGGCGCTGCCGAAGGTTGCGTCGAGGGCCCCGTCGGGGTTGAAGCGGGCGACTTCCATGTCGCCATTGGGGACGGTTCCGACCAGCACGATCTTGCCATCGTCGGGCTGTACGACAACGCTCGACCCGATGCCGTCGAACGCGCTCGTGACGATCCCACCTGAGCCGAACGTCGGGTCGAGCGTGCCGTCGGGCATGTAGCGCACTACCGCGAAATTCTGCGTGGCGGTCCCCGCGCTTCCTCTGCTACCGGCCGCCACGATCTTCCCATCCGCCTGCACCGCCAGCGAGCGGAGCACGTCATCGCTACCGAGATCGGTCTCCACGAGGCCATTTGTGCCGAAAGTCGAGTCGACCACGCCGCTCGGCCACTTGAACTTCGTCAACATGAAATTGCGCTCACCTACATTTGTCTCTTGGAGGGCTGCGCCGACGACGACGTCACCGTTCGGCGCCACCGCGACCGACACCTCGTTCGGCGACGTGTAGCCGGATGATTCAGTCGGCGAAATGATTCGCTCCCACACACCCCCCCCCGGGCTGCGTCAGAATCGTCCCGTCAGGCGCGATCCGGGTTACGTAGAGAGTCAGCTCGCTGCCGCCCTGGGACACGACGCGCCGGGACAGCCCGGCGACCACCAGCGCACCGTCGATCGGGTGCATCACGGCCGCGTCGGCGTAAGTTAGCGCGGAACGGGCGCTGGGCGGAACTCTGGTCCGGTGCCAGAGCCGCGACCCGTCACTCGAGAACGAGGCAGCGACCGAGACATGGTCGCCCTCAGCGGCTGTTGCGTCGCTGCCGACGACGAAGATCTGACTCGTGCGAGGATCGAAGACAACGGCGTGCGCGGCCCACGTCCCCCCATCTCCTGCAATCGAAGACACCTCGAGCGGGTCGATGACCGTTCCCTGATTGCCGAACAACAGGTCGAGGTCGCCGGAGGCCGCGCCAGCGAGCGGGATGATCGCGAGCGCCGAGGCGAGCAGCACGAAAACGGCGAACCCTGCCCGGCGCGTCCGTCGTCTGCCGTCGGAGCCGCCCACGGGCTCACCCGCCTCATTCATCATTCCCCCCCTTAGTCTGTCCCGCAACTCGCAAGTCGACTTCACGCGCATCTGTGCCACCGTGCGCGTAGCTAACCGACCGTCCGTTCTGGAGCGGAGCAGATGTCGGCCGGAGATACAATCACGAATGAGATCGTGCGTCAAGTCACGAACTCGGACGGCGCTGCCCGCACCCTTTGCACTACTCCGCGCGTGCCTGCCGTGGGCAAGAGAGTCCAGAAAGCCCACAACACATGCGTTCTATTGACGAGTGCAATGCTGACAGGAAAGCGTTTCGCAGGGGGTCGTATGGGCGGGCATGCGGACTCCTCGGGTCATCGAGCAGCGCCCGTGATCTCATGACGCAATCTTCAGCAGTAAGAGCGGAGGGCGCTAGCGAGCCGACGCATCATCCTCCCAGGAAAGCCGCGTACACGACGTCGCGCCGACGAGCGAACCCGGTCGCGCGAGTCTCATGCGGGGACGTAGATGAACCCGCCGGTCTGGGGTCTATCGTGGTCGTGTTAAGCTGCCGAGCTGCCATCGCTGAACTGCACGACGACCGAGATGCGATGGCAAGCAACTTCGGCATCGTCGTCGAATACGTGGCGGTGGGCGCGATCAGGAAGCGCTGCGTGCCGAGATCCGCCCAAGCCCTGGCGAGCGTTTTCACGTCGCTAGCGACCCGCGACAACCTGAGCGGCCTCTGCAGACACGCGGTGACCACCCGGGTCGCCGCGGCCGATGCCTGCGCCGGCGTCGCGGGGCTTTCGACAGCCTCGGGCTGAGGTTCTGCAGGTTTCTGCGGCCCCTCTGCTGGCAGCGTCCGCGCGGCAGGTGTACGAGCCGTCGTCGCCTGCCCGACGCTCCGGCGGAGCCGCAGCCAGATCTCGGCACGCAGCGATACCCTGGCAGCACGCGCGTTAGGTCGGGCTGCGGCGAAGCTCGTCGACTTCCCGAATCCACACCGCGTCCGCCAGCGGGGGGCGAGATTCCGCCAGGGTGGCGATCTGGGGAGGCGAATGCAACCGACCCGGAGGCGTGTCGGCGTCGGCTCCAGAGTGAGGGAGTCAAGTTCGACGCGCGCCGGCGCGCAAGCCGGGCGAACTACGTAGCCTGGGATGTGCTCCTCGAGAGAGCCGAGACTTCGGCCAAGGCATAGGCGGTGCAGCGCGACCTCTGCGAGGACATCCGCTTATGGCAGCCAAGGCGCCTTGTCCTTCCCGGCCGTCAACATCGAAGCGTGGACAGCCATCGACGAGCTGCTGCATCGGTTCCAGGGCGAATTGCTCGCCGCGATGGACGGGCTGGTGGCCGGCTCTCGACCGGTAATGATTCGCGTGCGTGCGGCGCATTCTGTGGCGCATTCGAGGCGCCGGCGTTCCTCAAACCGCCTGGTTGAGCGGCATTCGCGCGATCCGCCCCCACTCGTTCACGATGGGGTCTCCAGGGCTGCACGCACACGCGGACCACCCTCTCCTAGCATCGTCGTACCCGTGCAGAAAGTGCAGTCCACCCATGATCCCGCCAAGGGCCACTCGAGTGCGTCGGACGACCGGCTGTCATCCGAGCGTAGCGCGCGGCGTCCTTGAGGTTCGCGGACGCGCCGATCGGCTCGATCCTACGACCCGCGGTTTTCGAGACCGACCGTCGTTGTGTGTCGACCCGCTCAACCGAGCCGTTCGCGGGCTCCGCGGCGGTGCGTGCCCGAGTCCGCGCCCGAGAACGCGCGCTACCCGAAGGTGAACGAGTATGCCTTGGTGCCTGGCTGGAGGAAGGTGATCTCCAGCGTTCGATCACGGACAGCGGCGTGCTGGCGCGCGAGTTGATACATGCGGTCGTCGCGTAGTACGCCGTGGCCGTCTTCGTTGACGTCCACTCCGTGTGAGCGGCCGGGAGCCTCGCCGTCGAGGAGTACGCGGAAGGGGATCGGCTCTGGTGCTCCTCGAGAGAGCACGAGGTGCGCGTCGCGTGCGTGGAACCGGAGGGCGATTCTCCCGCCGGCCTGGTCG
>JALYLU010000267.1 GCA_030774075.1 Actinomycetota bacterium
GGCGAGAAGCGCGAATGCCGCCAACGGCCGGCGGCGAAACGACCGGCGGCGAAACGACCGACGGCGAAACGACCGACGGAGACGCGACCGGTCCTCGCCGGCCCCGCCGTTGCGAGCACGACCGGACCAGAACTCGAGATTGGACGCGAGGTCGCGGGCTTCCATCCGACCCCACGCTAGTGCCGTCCAACCTCAGATGACAATGTTTGACACAATCTCAGATGATTTGATATATATGTTTCGTGCGCCAGCACCGGCCTCGGCTGCGGCTCGTCCTCGTCACGCTCCTCGCCCTCGCATCCCTCGGCGCGCTCGTCGTCGCCCACCCGCGGCTGTCGGCGACCGTCTGGTCTCGCGGCGACGATCTCGCACTCGCCGTGGCCTGGTTCGTCGCGGTGACCGCCAGCGCGTGGCTGTTCGTCGCGACCGGCGCCTGCCTGCTCGCGCTGGGGCTTGCCCGTCCCCGGCTCGCAGGCCGGCTCGCGTCGACCCTCCCGTTCGGGATCCGCCGGTTGGTCGAGGTCGCGATCGTCGGCTCGTGCCTCGCGATCCCGGCACTGCCCGCACCGGCGCTGGGTCCCCCGCGCGTCTCGGCCGTCGTCGTCGACGATCAGCCGGTCGTGCGCGCGCCGGAGACATCAGTGCCGACGACCCCCGCCCCGACGACCCTCGTGCCGGCCCCGATTCCGCGACCTGACCCGGCGCCCGCGACCGGGCCGACACCGTCCGAGCTTCCGCCGTACGTCGTCGTCCGCGCGGGCGACAGTCTCTGGCTCATCGCGCGCGCGTCGCTGATGAGGGTCTCGGGTACCCGTCCCGACGACACCGCTATCGCGCGCTACTGGCACGCGGTGATCGCCGCGAATCGTTCCACGCTCCGGTCCGGCAATCCGGGACTCATCTTTCCCGGCGAGATCGTCGCCCTGCCGCGTCCGTCCGGGGTGTCCTAGCCTCGAGCGCGTGGGTCTCCTCGCCGGCAAGGTCGCCGTGGTCACCGGTGCAGGTGGCGGCATCGGCCGCGGCCACGCGCAGCTTCTCGCGAGCGAAGGCGCGCGCGTGGTCGTCAATGATGTCGACTCCAGCCTGGCAGCCGACACGGTCTCCGAGATCGGCGACTCGGGCGGCACCGCGACACCGAGCTCCCACGACGTCGCGACCTGGAATGGCGGCGGTGCGCTCGTGCAGCACGCGATCGATGCGTACGGGCGTCTCGACATTCTGGTGAACAACGCCGGCGTCCTGCGGGACACGATGTCGTTCAACATGACCGAACACGAATGGGACGCAGTCATCGACGTGCACCTCAAGGGGCACATGTCGACCTGCCACGCGGCGGCCGGACACTGGCGAGAACGGGGCAAGGCCGGCGACACACCGAACGGGCGCATCGTCAACACCTCGTCCGAGTCGGGATTGTTCGGTCAGGCGGGCCAGGCGAACTACTCGGCTGCGAAGGCCGGCATCATCTCGATGACCATCGCGATCGCCCGCGAGCTCGGGAAGTACGGCGTCACCGCGAACGTCGTGTGCCCGCGCGCGCGCACCCGGATGACCGAGTCGATGCCCGGCGCGGCCGAATACATGCAGGGCCCCGAATGGGAGCCCGAGAACATCGCGCCCCTCGTGTGCTTCCTCGCGAGCGACGCCGCCGCCGACGTGTCGGGCCAGGTATTCGTGATGTGGGGAACCCGGATCCATCTCATGCAGGGCTGGCACCGCGTGCACACGTTCGACCGGAGCGACGCCGACCGCGCGCAGGGTCGCTGGACGCCCGAGGAGCTCATTGCCCGCAAGGACGAGATCTTCGCCGGGCACCGCACCAAGGTCCCGCGCATGGGGTTCGGGGAATGAGTGCGGCATCGGCGAACGCGTCGGAGGCTCCGGACGGGCACCTCCTCGTCGACCAGTTGCGGTTCATGGCGCGCCGCGGACCCGATCTCGTCGCCTACGCCGATCTGGACGCCGGCGCGACCATCACCTTCCGCGCGTGGGACGAGCGTTCGAATCAGGTCGCGCGCTGGCTGATCGATCACGGCGTCGCCAAGCAAGACCGGGTCGCGCTCTACATGGACAGTGATCATTGCCTGCAATGGATCGTCGCCTACGCAGGGATCCACAAGGCCGGGGCCGTCGTGGTCCCGGTGAACACGCGGTTGTCGATCGACGAGGTGTTGACGATCCTGCGTCACGCCGAGCCGACCGTCGTCGTCACCAACGCGCGCTTGCTCGACAACGCGCACACCGTCGCCGCAACGATGCCGATCCGCGCGATCCTCGTGACGACCAAAGGTGCGGACGTAGCGGAGCCAGGGATGGCGAAGCGAGGGAGCCATCATTATTGGCCCGACCTCGACGGCTACGACTCCGGCGACATGCAGGTGGCGGTCGACGCCGACGACATCGCCGACATCATGTACACCTCGGGCACCACGGGACTGCCCAAGGGCGTGCTCGTCCGCCACCGCAACGTCGCGATGATCCCGAACTGCGCACCGAGCTGGACCAACCTCGGGTGGCTGCACGGCGCGCCGCTGTTCACGTTCGCAGGCATGAGCTTCATCTTCAACCCGATGAAGATGGGGCTCAAGGGCCTCTACATGCCCAAGTTCGACGTCGATCGCTGGTTCGACGTCGTCGAACGTGACAAGCCGATGATGATCTTCCTCGTCCCCGCGATGGCCGAGCTCATCACCGCGAGCCCGCGCTTCGCGTCGGCCGATCTCTCGGGGCCCATGGCGGTGTCGATCGGAAGCGCCCCGCTCGCGCCCGCGACGTTGAAGAAGCTGCAGGACCGCATGCCGAAGGCTTCGGTCATCAACTCCTACGGGCTCACCGAGGCCGGGCCCGCGTTCATCACGATGCCGTCGGAGGAGGCCGACAGGCGCGTCGGGTCGGTCGGCAAGCCGAACCCGCCGATGGAGGTCCGGGTCGTCGATCCCGACACCGACGAAGTCCGGCCCGCAAACGAGGTCGGCGAGCTGCTCGTTCGGCTGCCCGGCAAGCGCCGCGAGTATTACAAGGACGACGGTGCGAACGCGTCGACGTGGACACCCGACGGTTGGCTACGCACCGGCGACCTCGCCTACCTCGACGCCGACGGCTTCGTCTACATCTCCGGCCGGATCAAGGACATGATCATCCGCGGCGGCAACAACATCTACGCGACCGACGTCGAGGCGGTGATCCTCGAGCACGCCGACGTGCAGGAGGCCGCCGTCGTCGGCGTTCCTCATCAAGTCCTCGGCGAGGACGTCGGCGCGTTCGTGGTCTGCAAGCCGGGCGCGTCGTTGTCGACCGGTGCTCTGCAGTCGTTCTGCGCCGAGCGTCTCGCCGACTACAAACGTCCCCGACACCTCTGGTTCGTCGAGGAGCTCCCGCGCAACGCCACCGGCAAGGTGATGAAGCACAAGCTGCGGGAGCAGGCGACGCAGAAATAGCACTGACCTGCGTCTCTATCTGTTGGCGGTCGAGCATCTCGGATGCTCGCAAGGTGCTCACTGACTATCAGCCGGGGCAGCGATCGGCATCGAGTCTGCCGTCGATGCGAAAGAGCCAAGCCTTCCCCTCGCCTCTGGAGACCTGCAGCAGCTCGGTCGCGGCCGGATCGGAGCGCGTCCATATTGCCTCTAACGCCGGTTTCTTCGTCGCAAAGGGGTAGCCCGGTGTCGCCGCGACAACGTAGTTGTATCGGCCCTCGTTGACGGCACGGCGCCAGGATCTGCAGTCCGTTATACGCGAGGACATGCCGTCCGAGGTGCGAGTCGCGACATATTGCACGTAGTTCGAAAGAGACGAGCCGTACAGCGGGTACTGGAGAGCCAGGCCTACGATTCCGATCCGTGCGTCGTGAATGTCGCGGGCCCGGCGATCGATGGCGAGCAAAGGAGGACCTGTGTAGCGGTCACGTAGGTAGACACGCTCGAGCATGTGTGCGCCGGCAAGAACCGCAACGATCGCTATGCAGGCAATCGGCACCCGGTGAGTCTTGATTGCCCACCAGCGCGTCGCGCGTGACCGCAAGGTGGGCGCCGCGCTCGCGACGGTGAATACGCCGATACCAATGAGCACGCCCCATACACGGGGCGAGGAACCGCGCGTCATTCCTGCGATCGGGGTCTTGCCATTGCTCCATAGGTTCCCGCTGAACTGTGTCGCGAGGAGGATGCACACGTACACCGCGAGGAATACGAACACGCCGCGACGTCCGAACCGAGTCATAGTGACTGGGAGGACCACCGCGCCGACCGCGAGTGCCAACGCGGCGTAGCGGACGTTCACCGTGAATTGAAACAGTGGCGAGCGCGGGTCGCCAAGGATCTGTGGGCTGACGAGATATGCAGTGAAGCTGGCGATGCCGACCAGAGCAATCATGCGCTCCCAACGTCCAGAGGCGAGGAACGTCGTGAGCACACATCCGGCTGCAGAAACAAGGAATACCACCCACCACGCGGGACCGAACGCTTCCCTGAGGCCGGGCAGGAATTGAACCCTCCAGACGCGGCCGTCGAACAGGTAATGCACAACGGCAGAGGTGTCCGGCGACGGCACGCTCGGCAATCGCACCGGCCCAAACCCCAGGCGTAACGACGGGAGCGGGTTCCCGACCCTGAAAAGGTTCCGGAGGTACCAGTAGCCGCCGGTCGCTGCGACGATGCTCAGCCACAACGCGGCGCGTCGTCGGCGTTCGCCGCGTGCGCACAACGCGATGACACCGACGGTCAACGCCGCGACGGGTGGAATGAGCGTGAACTTGGTTCCGAGCGCGAGCCCGGCTGCCATCGCCGCGCATGCGAGTGCCGCGGGTCGCAGTGAGTGCCGAGCATCTGCTCGTGTGCAGTTGAGGAGGATGGCGATTGCGGCGAGGAACAACGCAAGGCCGACGATGTCGTTGAGGGCAGAACCCCCCTCGTCCAGCGCGAGCTCCGGCGCAGCCAGCACGACAGCGGCACCCGTCAGGCTGAGCGGCGCAACGCCAAACGGCCGACCGATGCACCATGCGGCCAACAATGCCAGCGAGAGCCAACCGAGGTTCAGCAACGGAGACAGCGCGTCATTGCCCAAGAACACCATTCCGAGGGCATGCACGAGCTCCGACGACGCCGGAAAGAAGGCTATGTACGACCCGCCGTCGACGAAGTGCAGCCGTGAAGTCCATCCCGTCTGCACGAAGCGGGCCGCGAAAGGCAGGTGGTACCAGAGCGTGTCCGCTGTGGTCACCATGCCGCGTTGCAGCGAGTCCACGGCACGCATGCTCCATTCGGCGGCGACGACTGATACCGCTCCGATTGCAACGAAACGTGCCCAGCGGCCGCCCTGGCCGGGCGCCGGCGGCGCGGTCACGACCCTCGCACCGTGACGGGGCAACGCGTTGGAGCGCGACTCTCGGGCGATGCCGCGCCAGCCAATGAACCCGACGCCGGCGAGTGCGATGACGATTGGCACCAACCGAAAGAGACCGACGGTTCCGAGGCATTGCGACACGACGATCACAAACGCGAGGCTGATGATCACCTCGGCGAGCAGTGCGGGTGGTCCGGCGAGTTCCGGAAGGTGCCGCCTTCGCAACTGCCGCGCGCCCAGCGCCACGGGCACAACCGCCGCAACCGCGCAGGCGACGCCGATCAGAGACCGCACGAAGCCTGCCGCATGTCGGCAAGATGCCGATACGTCATTCTGACGTCGAGCCGAAGCGCGGCCGCTTCGCCCGGCCGTCGGCGATCGTCTTGTCCGAGTGGGGTCGAGGCGTCTTAGGCCGCACCGCGTCTCCCGCGGGTCTGCATCTTGCGAACGAGTTGCATGCCCGGACGCTATTCGCCCAGCGCGCTCCGGAGCATCTCAGCGTGCTACCGAGCCGACGTTGGCGATTACGCTGGGCGAGCGGGCATGATGCACGCGTGCCTGATCGGGGTGAGCAGCCTCCGCAGCTCGTCGTAGTTGACCCCGGCATCGCGCTCGCGCGTCGCGAGCGGAAAAAGGATCATAAGCGTGTGCGCGTGTCGTTTCGCGGTGATGCACATCGAGAACGACGGCCGACGTGGGTCGTGCTGGTACCGACACTGATCCTGGCGCTCTGGGCGGCGTGGTGGGTTATCAACGCGACCCGTGACTTCACCTCTGAGATTCAGGGGGACAGCGCGGTATATCTGAGTACTGCGCAGGGCCTGCGTCACGATGGGCTGCCGACGGTTGCGTTCAACCTGCCCTGGGATGGCTTTACCCCCAAGCAGGCGGCCGCGTTCCATGGCCGGGTCCCGGCGACCGTTTATCCGCCGGGCTATCCGTCCGCGCTGGCCGTCACCTCTGTGGTTGCCGGCAGTGTTCGGAGCGCGGCCCGCGCACTCGACGTTGTCCTGATCGTCGCGAACCTGTTGTTGATCGCGTGGCTGACCGCCCGGATGACCGCGAACAGATCAGTGATCGTGGCGACGATCCCGGCCGTGTTGCTGCTGTTCGATAGCGATATTCGGCGCATCTTCTTCGTCCAGTTCGGCTGGTTGCAGCTGCACCGCTCCGTCACGAGCGAACCCTTGTTCATAACATTCTCCCTGGTGGGCCTGCTCGCGTTGCATGGCGCGCTCACGGCCGCGCCCGGGCGGGCACGACGTGCGTTGGCGGTCGCGGCCGGAGCCTCGTCGGCAGCGCTGCTGATCCGCTACGTCGGCATTGCGTTCACCCTTGCTGCGGTGATCGCGCTCGTTGTCTTGGACCGCCGACGCAACCTTCGTTCACGTCTACGTCGGGCGGGGATCTTCGCCGGAATCGCAGTCGCTCCCACCGCGCTCTTTGCTGCATGGGCTCGCCTCGATGGAGGTGGATACCCAACTTCGAAGCTTTATTCGCAGGCGATTGACCTCCGCGCGCCGTTCGACAGGTTTGCCGATTACGTCTTGCCGCTGGGCGGACCACACGCACTGCGGTTCCTCATAGTCGTGGTAATGCTCGTGCTCGTCGTCATAGGTGCCGTGTGGGGACCCGGCCTGCCG
>JALYLU010000268.1 GCA_030774075.1 Actinomycetota bacterium
GGTGTATCCCGTCTGACCATGACTCTCGGGCACGCGCCAGCGGTTCTTCTCGGCGGCCGGCAGCGCGAAGAATTGGGCGAGCATCGCGTAGGCGTCGTCCATCAGGTCGGGCGGGATGTCGTGACTGGTGAACACGAACCCGGTTCCCAAACTCCGCATTACACCGTCGATCACGGCACGCCGTTGCGTTGCACTCCCCCGCTCGAACGCGAGCAGGTCGACGTCGAGGACCTCGGTCATGGGTCCGCGTCCGCAGGCGCGACGGCGCCCCGCTGCGAGGTGATACGCGTGTACATCTCCGGTCGCCGATACCGGTCGAAGTCGAAGACCGTCCGTTTGTAGTCGAGACAGAGATCGAGATCACACACCGCGACGACGACCTCGTCGCCTGCCGTTGCGCACCGAGCGATGACTTCTCCCGAGGGCCCGATGATCTGACTGTCGGAGAGTCCCTCGACGCCCTCTTCGACGCCTCCCTTGGCCACGCCGACGACCCACGTCGCGTTCTGATAGGCGCCGGCCGCCATGACCAGGTTGTTGTGGAAGGCCGCGAGGCGATCTTGCGCGGGGTCGGGTGCGTAGTGGATGGGCGTGTTGTAGCCGATACACACCAACTCCACGCCCTGCAGGCCGAGCACGCGGTACGCCTCGGGCCAGCGCCGATCGTTGCAGATCGCGATCCCGACCAGCCCGCCGAAGGCGCGGCGTACACGAAAGGATTCCGGACCGGGTTCGAAGTACTTGCGCTCGAGATGTTGGAACGGACGCCATCCCTCCGGCTCCTCGTGGCCGGGAAGATGGACCTTGCGATACTTCGCGACCACGCGCCCGTCGCGCTCGACGAGGATCGCCGTGTTGTATCGATGGCCGTCGGGGGTCAGCTCGGCGTAGCCCAGATGAAATCCCACGCCGAGCCGCTTCGCCTCGTCGAACAGGGGCTTGGTGTCGGCGCTCGGCATGTCGCGCTCGAAGAAGGTGAGGAGCTCGTCGCCGGAAAGGTCCCACCGGGGGAAAAAGGACGTGAGCGCGAGCTCGGGAAACACGACGAGCTCGGCCCCGCGATCCGCGGCGTCGCGGAGCATCACGAGCAGTCGTTCGACCACCTGCGCGCGGGTCTCGGCGCGCGCGACCGGACCCATCTGGGCCGCGGCAATCGCGAGCGGCCGGCTCATCCTTCGTCCGACGCGAGGCGTAACAACACGTGCAGCAGCACGTTGGCGCCGGCCTCGAGATCGGTGTCGTCGGTGAGCTCGGCGGGGTTGTGGCTGATGCCCCGCACGCTGGGAACGAACACCATCCCGGCGGGACATACGCGCGCCAGCATCTGGGCGTCGTGCCCGGCCCCCGAGGGCAGTCGCATGGTCGACAGCCCGCGCGCTCGCGCGACGCCCTCGACCAACGCGATGACCTGCTCGTCGAAGTCGACCGGCGCGAATCGCGCCAGCGATCGTCGGGCAATCGACACACCCTCGCGTTCCGCCAGCTCGTCACAAAACTCGGACAACCGTCGCTCCGAAACTGCGACGAGCTCGTCGTTGGTATTGCGCAGGTCGATAGTCATCGTCGCGCGCGCCGCGACGACGTTCACGAGATTCGGGTGCAGCTCGATCCGTCCGACCGTCGCGACTTGTGGTGGTCCCATCTCGGCCGAGAGCCGGCGCGCGAACGAGGCCACCTCGGCCGCGGCGTATCCCGCGTCGTGCCGCATCGCCATCGGCGTCGTGCCGGCATGGTTCGACTGCCCGGTGATCGTCAGCTCGGTCCAGGAGATGCCTTGCACACCGGTCACGGCGCCGATCGTCACCTCCTCGGCCTCGAGGACCGGGCCCTGCTCGATGTGCAGCTCGACGTATGCGTGCGGTGGCCGCGCCGGACACGGCTGCGGACCCGCGTATCCGATATGCAACAGCTCCTCGCCGAGCCCCGCGCCGTCGATCGCTCGTATGCCAAGCGCGTCCTCGAGCGGCATCCCGCCCGCGAAGACGAGACTGCCCAGCATGTCGGGCGCGAACCGGCTCCCTTCCTCGTCGGTGAAGAACGCGACCGCGACGGGCCGGGCGAGCTCGACGCCCGAGGTGATCACCGTCTCGAGCACCTCGATCCCCGCGAGCACTCCGAGGGTGCCGTCGAACCGGCCGCCGGTCGCAACCGTATCGATGTGGCTGCCGGTCATGACCGGCGCGTCGCCGCGGTCGGGCGGCCAGGTACCGACCACGTTCCCGATCTCGTCGACGTCGATCCGAAGACCGAGATCGCGCATCCAGCTGACGACGAGATCACGACCGCGACGATCCTCGTCGGTGAGTGCGAGCCGCGCGCATCCGCCGCCTTCGATTGCCCCGATCTCCGCGAGCGCGTCGAGGCGAGCGCGCAGACGCGGCAGTGAGATTTCGAGACGGTCGATGGTTGCCCGGTTCATCGGACGACCCGGTTCATCGGACGACCCGAATCATCGGACGAGCCGAATCATCGGACGAGCCGAATCATCGGACGAGGTCGCGCGGTCGGACGGGCACGCGCGTGCACGCGGCACCGGTTGCGTCGCGGATCGCGGCGACGATCGCCGGCGTCGACGAGATGGTCGGCGGCTCCCCGACACCCTTCGCGCCGAACGGCGCGCCCGGCTCGGGCACTTCGATCAGAACGGCGTCGACTGTGGGCGCGTCGAGCGCGGTCGGTATCAAATAGTCGGTGAAGCTGGCGTTGCGTACCTGCCCGTCCTGCAGGATGAGCTCCTCCATCACCGCCAGACCGACACCTTGCGCGATGCCGCCCTCGATCTGACCGGTCACCTGCAACGGATTCAGGACGCGACCCACATCCTGCGAAGTGTCGAGGTGAACGACGCGCACGAGGCCGAGCTCCGGATCGACGTCGACAACTGCACGGTGCGCCGCGCACGCGAACGATACGTGCGCGTCGCCCTGTCCATCGGCGTCGAGGGGATGAGTGAGCCGATGGTGATAGTCCTCCGTGACGTCGACGGGCACCCGCGCGGTGAGCGCGGCGATGTCGATCTCATCGCCTCCGGCGCGAGTCTCCAGCTCGGCCCGCGCCGCCCGGCACGCCTTCTCGACCGCGCCACCCGACATCATCGTCTGGCGACTCGCCGACGTAGATCCCGCCGAGCTCATGCCGGTGTCGACGGGCGCGACGATGATGTCCTCGACGTCGAGGACGGTCCGTGCAATCTGCTGGACGAGGGTCACGAATCCCTGCCCGACCTCGGCGGCCGCACACGAGATGGTCACGATCCCGCCGTCGATGCGACAGCGCGCGACCGAACCGTCCATGTAGCCCTCCGCGTACATGAGATTCTTGAACCCGACCGCGAAGCCGACACCGCGGCGAACGTCACCGGCACCGGCCGTACGTCCGGCGCCACCCGGACGCGCGAGCACGTCGTCGACGGCCGGACCCGGCAGGGGCAAGGCCGCGCATGCCCGGATGACCTCGGCGACCGGCAATGAACCCTCGATCCGCTGCCCGGTGAGCAGCTCGTCGCCGGGTGCGAGCGCATTCCGCAGACGTACCTCGACCGAGTCGAGCCCGCACGCCGCGGCGAGCAAATCCATTTGCGCCTCGTGCGCGAAACACGATTGCACGACACCGAAGCCGCGCATCGCCCCGCAGGGCGGGTTGTTCGTGCGAACGGCGGTCGCGTGCACGTGCGCGTTCGGTACCCGGTACGGTCCGGCGGCGAAGCATGCCGCGTTCGCGGTGACGTGATAGCTCGACGAACGGTACGCGCCGCCGTCGAGGAGAATGCGCGCTTCGAAACTCACGATCTCGCCGTTCGGGCGGGCGGTGTGCCGCATCCATATGCGCGCGGGATGCCGATGGACGTGGCCGAAGAACGACTCGGTACGCGAGTACACGATCTTCACCGGTCGACCGGTGCGGACCGCGAGCAAGCACGCGTGAATGTGCAGGCTCACGTCCTCGCGCGCACCGAACGCGCCGCCGACGCCCCCGAGCGTCAGGCGCACCAGCTCCGGTGGCAGCCCGAGACATTCGGCGACCTGGTCGCGGTCGTTGTGCAACCACTGGGTCGAGACGACGAGATCGACGCCGCCGTCACCGGCCGGGCTCGCGAGTCCCGCCTCCGGACCCATGAAGGCCTGGTCTTGCATCCCGATCTCGTAAGTACCTTCGACCACGACCGGTCCGCGGGCGTCAGGGTTGCCGCGACGAATGACGAGGTCGCGAAACACGTTGCCGTCGGGATGTATCGGGCGCTCGACCGACTCGCTCAGCTGCGGGTCGACGAGCGGAGCGAGAACCTCGTAGTCGACGGCGATCGCTTCGCATGCCCGGCGCGCGGTATCGGGGTGATCGGCGGCGACAACCGCGACCGGCTCACCCGCGTAGCGGACGACGTCACCGGCGAGCACCGGCTGGTCGCGATGCTCGAGGCCGTACCGGTTGACCGGAACGTCGTCGGCAGTTAGCACGGCGTGCACTCCCGTGATCGCGAGCGCCGGGCCGATATCGATCGCGCGGATGCACGCGGAGGGGTGCGGGGAGCGCAGCGCTTGACCCCACAGCATCCCCTCGGCCCAGAGGTCGCCCGCGAACGCGAACTCGCCACGGACCTTGGCGACGCCATCGGGCCGGATCGCGCGCTGGCCGATCCCGCCCGCGCTTCGCGTCCCCACCTCGACGCTCAACCAACCGCTCCTCGGCGCGCGTCCACGGCTACCTCGACCGCCTCGAGGATCCGGCCGTAGCCCGTACAGCGGCACAGGTTCCCCGAGATCGCCTCGCGTACCGCGAGATCGGTGGGTTCGGGATCGGCGTCCAAGAGGGCGTGGACGGCCATGATCAATCCCGGCGTACAGAACCCGCATTGCACGGCACCCGTCTCGACGAACGCCCGTTGTACGTCGGTGACCGCGCCGCGCTCGCCGGGCTGAAGCCCCTCGAGGGTGGTGATCTCCGAGTCGACGGCCGCCGCCGCGAGCACGAGGCAGGCGCACACCAACGTCGTGTCGACGAGCACCGAGCACGAGCCGCACTCGCCCTGCTCGCATCCGGCCTTGGCGCCGGGAAACCCCAACCGTTCGCGCAAGACGTACAGCAGGCTCTCGCCGAGCCAGGCGTCGGCGACCGCATGCTCGTCGCCGTTGACGCGCAGGACGTACATCTCGCTCACCCCGTGCACCTCCGTAGCGCGCGCCGGGCCATCACACCCACCGCGTGGCGACGGTACTGCGCGGTGCCGCGGTGATCGTCGATCGGCCGCGCCGCGCCGGCCACCCGCTCGCCGAACTCGACCACGTCGTCGTCGGCGACCTCGACGCCGTCACCTCGCCAGCGCGCCCGGGCTGCGACCCACGAACACGCTTCGGGCGCGTCGAGTGCCGTCGGGCCGACGGACCCGAGGCCGATACCGACGCGCTGCTGGTCGAGATCGACTGCGATGGCGAGCGAAGCGACGGCAATGACCATCGCATTGCGCACCCCTACCTTCAGATAGTCCTGCGGCCCACGGCGTACGGGCACGCGCACCGCGACGACGAGATCGCCGACCTCCAGCACCGAGTGTTTCGGACCGGTGAAGAACTCGGCGATGGGTATCACCCTCCGACCCTGGCTCCCCGCGACCTCGACGGACGCGCCGAGCGCGACGAGCACCGGTAGCGCGTCGCCCGCCGGGGAGGCCGTAGCGAGGTTGCCCCCGATCGTGGCCGCATTGCGGATCTGCGGCGAACCCACGGTGCGCGCCGCGAACGCCAGGGCGGGAACCAGGCGGGCGACCGGATCGAGCTCGAGCCGGGCGAACGTGGTGGCCGCGCCGATCACGACCGTCGCACCATCGACACGGATTTCCGCGAGCTCCGGCACCCGTCCGATCGCCACGACCCGCTCGAGCGATCTGCGTCCGTCGTTCACCTCGACCATGAGATCGGTTCCGCCCGCGAGGACCGTCGCGTCGGGAAACGCGGTCAGCGCCGCGAGTGCGGATTCGACTGACTCAGGGACGATGACGGGCATGGCGTTCACAGGTTCCGCCGCAATTCAACAAACTGTCAATGCCGAGCCATGAACACATCGTGAATCGAGTCAAGCGGGCCTGGCGATCTGCATGGAGACACGGGTCGCACCCGCTCCGATCGCGGCCCGGACGACCGCATCCGCGGCCGCCAGCACCTGATCGTCTTCCCCGTCGACCGAACTGCCGAACGGCCCGAAGTCGACCGCCAGCCCGACGGCTCGGGCCGCGTCGACCGCGGCGTGAACGTGCGGTCCCGGCGCGCCATCCTGGAACGGCTCCACGGTGAATTCGATGCGTAACGCCATCGCGATGCACCCTAACGCCGTGCTGCTGCGCGGCGGAACCGTCCTTGACGTCGACGGCGAGCGGCGCGCCGACCTGCGCACCGATCGCGACGGTCGCGTCGCCGCGGTCGAACGCGCGCTCGAGCCCGAAACGGGCGAGGCCGTCGTGGAATGCGCGGGGCGGTTGCTCGTTCCGGGTGGCGTCGACGTGCACACGCATCTGCACCTGCCGGTGGGCGAGGTGCGCGTCAGCGACGACTTCCTCACCGGAACGGTGGCGGCCGCGATCGGAGGTACCACGACAATCGTCGACTACGTGACTGCGTATCGCGGCCAGGACCCAATGGACGCCCTGGCGACGTGGCGACATTGGGCCGAGCCCGCGTGCATCGACTATGGCCTGCACATGACGTTCACCGAGCGCGTGCCGGAGCGCACCATCGCCGCGTGCGTCGAAGGGGGCATCACGTCGTTCAAGTTGTACATGGCATATCCGGAGTTGTTGCAGGTCGACGACGACGTCATCGCGGAGATCATGCGCACGACGAGCAAGCACGGCGCGTTCGTGACGTTGCACTGTGAGAACGGCGGCGCGATCGAAGCGCTGCGGCGGCAGGCGATCGCCGAGGGCCGCACGGGAGTTCTCGAGCACGCGCGGACACGGCCCGCCGAGCTCGAAGCGGAAGCCGTCGCG
>JALYLU010000269.1 GCA_030774075.1 Actinomycetota bacterium
CCCGAGCGCGTATGGACTGCACCCGCGCCGACACTCGGGCAACACACCGCCGAGGTGCTCCGGACCGAGCTCGGCATCGACGACGACGAGCTCGCACGGCTGGAAGCCGAGCACGTCATCGGCACGGTGCCGGTATACGTGTCCTGAAGCCCCGTCGATATGGTGCACAGCGCATGCTGTCGTCGCCGGGGGCCTCCGAGCTCGAAGACGTCGAAGACGCCCTCGTCGACGGCGATGTCGCGTATCAGCGCGGCACCGCGGCCGCGGCGCTGCGTCACCGCGACTTTCGCATCGTGTACGCCGGGACGTTCTCGTCCAACGTCGGCACCTGGATGCAGAACGTCATCCTCGGCGAGTACGCGCTCCAGCTGACCCACAGCGGATTCTTCGTCGGACTCTTGTTCTTCGGCCAGCTCGGTCCCTTGTTGTTCCTTTCGATGATGGGCGGCCTGCTCGCCGACCGGGTCGACCGGCGCCGGTTGCTCGTGAGCTTGCAGCTCCTGCAGGGCGTCCTGTCGTTCGGGCTCGCGCTCGTCGCGTGGACGTCGCATCCCTCGCATCTCGCGATCGTGCTCATCGTGTTCGCGATCGGTATCGCGAACGCACTGGGCGCACCCGGGCTCAGCGCGATCCTCCCGACACTCGTTCCGCGCGAGGACATGACCGGTGCGGTCGCGCTCATGTCGGTGCAGATGAACCTCTCGCGGGTGATCGGGCCCGCGATCGGGGGGCTCATCTTCGCCAAGCTCGAAGCCGGTCCCGTGTTCGCCATCAATTCGGCGACGTACCTGTTCGCCGTGACCGGACTCATATGGGCTCGTTATCCGCGCTACGCCAACGCGCGTGGTGCCGATCACACCGAGCATCGCCTGCTCTCCGGGGTACGGATCGCGCGCGCCGATCCCGTCATCAGATACGTGTTGCTCACGCTCGTCACGTTCTCGTTCTTCTCACTCGCGTTCGTCGGCATCATGCCGCTCATCGCGACGTACAACCTCGGTATGTCCAAGGGCGTGTATGCACTTCTCTACGCGACCTTCGGATTCGGCGCGGCTTCGGGGGCATTCACGGTGGGGACGTTCTTCGCCCGGCGCTCCAAGGTCGCGCTGTTGCGACCGGGCTTCGTCGCGTTCGCGGTCGCTCTCGCGGCCTTCGGCCTGGTCCGCAACATTCCAACCGCCTTCGTGATCGCCGGCCTGCTCGGCTACGCGTACTTCGTCGTTGTCACGTGTCTGTCGACGATCCTGCAAAAACAGCTGCGCAACGAGGAGCGCGGTCGCGTGATGGCGCTGTGGATCATGGCCTTCGGGGGTACCGTGCCCCTCGGGGTGCTCATCGCCGGACCGTTCGCAAAGGCGCACTCGACCCAGATCCTGTTGATCGGGGCCGCGTGGGCATTGGTGCTCGCGCTGCGGTCGGGCGCGCGATCTCTCCGTGAGAAAGGTGCGCCCGATGACTGAGCAACACGCCCTGGTGCAAGCCGAGCTGCGCGTACGCGTGATCGAGCTCGTGCGCGACGTCGATCCGGCGGTCCTCGATCGGCCGGCAGCGGCGACGCCGGGCTGGCGCGTGCGCGACGTGCTCGCGCACATGGTCGGGGTCAGCGACAACGTCGTGAACGGACGGCTCGACGGCATCGCATCCGATGCGTGGACGGGCGCCCAGGTGGAGAGGCGCCGAAACGTCTCGATCGCCGAGCTGCTCGGCGATTGGGAGCACTACGGACCGGAGTTCGAGACGCTTCTCGCCGGTGCGCCGGAGGAGATCGCCGGTCAGGCGGTGTTCGACGCCGCGACGCACGAGCACGACGTGCGCCAGGCCATTGGGCGTCCGGGCGCGCGCGACAGCGATGCCATGGACCTGAGCTGGCAGCGGGCGCGCCTGCGATCCGCTTCGTCACGGAGCAGGGCGACGACATCGCGGGCGCGGGCGAGCCGCGGGTGACCGTTCACGCGCCCCGCTTCGAGCTGCTGCGAGCGACCACCGGCCGCCGCAGCGCGGAAGAGATCGCGAGCTACGAGTGGGAGCCCGCGCCGGATGTCACCGTCCTCATCGCCGCGCCGTTCTTCACGATGCGTACGGACTCGCTCCACGAGTAACGCTCAATACTGGTCGCTCGCGCTTCGCCTCCCATCAATACTGGTCGCTCGCGCTGCGCCTCCCATCCGGTCGGCTCCGCTGCCGCTCCTCGGTCGGCTCCGCTGCCGCTCCTCGGTCGGCTCCGCTGCCGCTCCTGACGACTGGTCGCTCGCGCTGCGCCTCCCATTCGGTCGGCTCCGCTGCCGCTCCTGACGACTGGTCGCTCGCGCTGCGCCTCCCATCCGGTCGGCTCCGCTGCCGCTCCTCGGTCGGCTCCGCTGCCGCTCCTGCTAGGCGAGCTCGCGCAGTACTCCGGCGACGTTGCGTCCGAGCACGTCGAGGCAGTAGCCGCCCTCTTGCACGACGAGCGTCGGGCGGGCGAGCGCGGCGATCGTGGCGCCGATGCGCGGGAAGTCGTCGGCGACGAGCCGGAAGGTGTCGGGATCTTCGAGCGCGGTGTCGACGCCGAGCGACACGACCACGGCATCGGGTCCGAACTTGCGCACAGCGGTGACCGCGGTTGCCAACGCGTCGCCGTACGTGTCCCACTCGGCTCCCGCCGGCAGCGGATAGTTGCGGTTGCAGTCCTCGCCCGCGCCCCAACCGCGCTCGCCCGCGAAGCCCAGGAAGAACGGATACTCGAACGCGGGATCGGCGTGCAGCGACACGAACAGCACGTCGTCGCGGTCGTAGAAGATCTGCTGGGTGCCGTTACCGTGGTGGTAGTCGACGTCGACGATCGCCACGCGCGCGCCGCGATCGGTCCAGGCTTGCGCGGCAACGGCCGCGTTGTTGAGGTAGCAGTAACCCGCGAACGAGTCGGTGGCCGCGTGGTGTCCGGGCGGTCGTGCGCACGCGTACGCGGCGCGTTCGCGACCGTCGGCAACGGCTTCCCACGCGGTGAGCGTCACATCGACCGCGGCGACGGCCGCTCCGAAGGTGCCCGCGAGGACGGGATCGCTGTCGTGGGAGTACCAACCGAGCTGGGCGATGATGTGCTCGGGATCGAGGTGCGGCTGGTCACGAATCGGGCGCGCGTACGCGACGGCTTCCGACGACTCGTCGAGGCCCGTCGCGTCGCGCCAGCGCGCGTGGGCGTGCTCGAGGAACTCCAGGTACTCGGGCGAGTGCACTCTCGTGGTAGGGCCGCCCCCGCCTCGTACGGCAAATGCGCGCGGCAGCTCGGGGCGGCCGAGCCCGGCGTCGGCGATCGCCGCGAGAATCCGGTCGACCCGTTCGGGGATCTCGGGCGGATCGACGAGCTGCCCGCGATCGAGGAAGGGCTCGCGGGGATGGTGGGTGCGGTGCGCGTCGGAGGCGACGATCAGCATCCCGAAGCTGTAGCACGCGACGGATGGCGCGATCACGCGATCATCTGGACATGATTGCTGCATTCTCCATAACGCCCCTCGGGATCGGTATCTCGGTCAGCGAGCCCGTCGCGGACGCGGTGCGCCTGGTCCGTGACAGCGGACTTCCCAACGAGACCAACGCGATGTTCACCAACGTGGAAGGCGGGTGGGACGAGGTAATGGCCCTGATCAAGACGTGTGTCATGACCGTCGCCGAGGCCGCTCCACGAGTCAGCGTCGTGATCAAGATCGACCACCGACCTGGGGTGACCAACGCGCTCCGGGCCAAGGTCGATGCCGTCGAGCAGCGGTTGCGCCCCCAGTAGGCCACGTGGGTCACCCAGATGGGGGCGGGATCGGGGTAGACCAGTACCCATGCCCGACGAACCCGACCCGAAGCGAGTGCAGCGCCGAGCCGAGTCGCTCCTGCCCGAGGAGCGCAGTGTCGGGAGCGACGATCCCTCGGCGCAAGCGGAGGAGATCCTCGCCGAATCCGATGCGCGGATGGACGGTCGTGCCTCGCCGCCGGGCAAACCCATCGAGCACCGGAGCTCCGAGGACACGGTCGAGCCCCCGGACTGAACCCGGACTGAACCCGGACTGAACCCGGACTGATTACGAATACGCCGTGCGTCTAGCGTGAATGCGTGGATGCCGGCGTGGTGCGCGTGTTCTCGGTCGATCTCGACCAGCCCGCAACCGTCGTGGAGTACCTCGACGGCATGCTCGCGCCCGACGAGCGCCGCGCGCCCGTGCCGATCCGGGTCGCGCGCGCCATGACCAGGGTCGTGCTCGCCGACGCGCTCGGCACGGATCCGGATCGGGTTCCGATCTCCCGGCGGTGCGCGCACTGCGATCATCCGACGCACGGCCGCCCGACTGTCGCCGGCGACGATCGGATCTCGTTCAGCCTCAGTCATTCGGGCTCGTTCGCGGTCATCGCTATCGCCGACGGCGCGGTCAGGATCGGCGTCGACGTCGAGGAGGTGAAACCCCGCCGCCGGCTGGGCGCGCTCGCGGCGCGCGTGCTGAACGACGACGAGCATGCGGCCTGGATCTCCCTCGCGGAGGGCGACGAGCAGCTCCGGTCGTTCCTGCGCGCGTGGACCACGAAGGAGGCGTACCTGAAGGCACTCGGTATCGGGATTGCCACCCGGCTGCGCGACGTGCCGGCGCGCGTCGAGGGCTGGCAGACGCGCGAGGTGAGCGTCGGGGAACCTCTGATCGCCGCGCTCGCCGTCGATCGAACCGACTTCGCGGTCGAGCACGCGCTTCTCGCGCCCCTGGCTACGTCGAATGGCGGAACTGCAGGCTGACGCGCGCGCCGGCTCGGGCGACCTTCGGCACCGCGTGCTCCCACGTGGTCTGGGTCGTGCCGCCCATCACGAAAAGGTCGCCGGGGAGCAACGGGAACGCGCGCGACCGGCCCCGGTGCTCGCGTGAGCGCATACGCGGGCGCATGCGGAGCGTGCGCGCCGATCCGAGCGAGATGATCGCCACGACGGGCTCGACGATCGCCGGGTCGATGCGATCACTGTGCCAGGCGACGCTGTCGCGGCCGTCGCGATAGAGGGCGGCGCCAACACCGTCGAACGCGCGGCGGTAGCGCACGCGCAGTGCCGCGGCCATCTGCGTGAGGATCGCCGGGACGCCCGCGTCGCCGAGCGTTCGCCCGTACCACGCCGTGAGCCGGGGTTCTTCCACCGTCCGGTCGTACATCCGAACCGTCCGGTGCTCCCACGGCGCGTGCGCGACGACGTGTTCGAACAGGGTGTCGGCGCCGCGCACCCAGCCGGCGACGTGATGGACCCAGGCGGTGTCGTCGAGCGCGATGCGGCGTGCGCTGGTGAACGACGGGTCGAACGCGGGCGGGTCGCCCGGGTCGTCGAGCAGCGTCGGCTGCCAGTTCAGGCAGTCTGACCCCGGGCACCCGCTCGACCCCGAACGCACGTTCGCCATGGGCGCCAAGGTAGCGGGTGGGCGGGGCTACCGTGAGGTCGTGCTCGAAGACGACGAGGACTACACCGACGAGCGCCCCGAGAACGGCGCCGGCGTCCACGACGGCCCCGGCGATCCCGACGGCGCGGTCGTGGGACACGCGGAGCCGGCGCCGATCGAGCGCTTCCGGCGTACCTCGATCGGGACCGCGCTCGCCGCGGGTTTGCTCGGATTGCGCGACGTGCTCGAGCCGCCCAAGGACGAGACGCCGGCGATCGTCGAGGACTGGGCCGGCGGAGAGCCCTTCAACGATCCGATCGTGCTGCGGCTCGACCCGGACCATCCCGAGGACTCGATCGTGATGGTCCGCCCCTGGCTCAACGGGAAGCAGCCACTGCCCTGACAACGATCGGCCCTGACGAAGATCGCGGGGCTCAACCCCTCGCCGTGAGTCGCTCGCGTGCGATGGTGCAACGCGCGAGCCGGTCCGGGATCGGCTCCACTCCGAGCCCCGGGCCGCTCGGGACGCGCAGCCGGCCGTCGTCGATCACGAACGGCTCGGTGAGGTCACCGTCGACCCCGAAGAAACGTTCCGACGCCGAGCAGTCGCCGACGAGGGTGAAGCCTGGCAACGCGGCGACGGCGAGCAACGCGGCGCGTCCCACGCCGGTCTCCAGCATTCCGCCCGGCAGCGCGTCGAACGCGCCGCGCACACATGTGTCGTGCACACGCTTCGCCTCCTCGATTCCGAGCCGCCCGACCTTGATCGCGAGCGCGTCGCACGCGCGCCGGACGATCGCGTCCTTCGCGACCGCGACACTCGTAATCGTCTCGTCGAGACAGATCGGAGTGCGCACCTGCGCGACGAGGAGCGCGTGGTCGGCGAGTGCCTCCGGTGCGCAAGGTTGCTCGACGCACTGCAGCGCGAGGTCGTCGGTCTCGTCGATCTCCTCGAACAGGCGCCGGGCCTCGTCGAGGGTGTAACTGCCGTTCGCGTCGGCCGCGAGCAGCGCCGCGGGACCGGCCTCGGCGCGCGCCGCAGCCAGGACGGCGACGTCGTGACCGGGCTCGATCTTGCACTTGATCCGTTGGTAGCCGGCCTCGACGTAGGAGGCGACGACGCGGCGCAACGTGTCGAGGTCATCGACCAGACCGACGGCGACACCCGCATCGACGGCCGGGCGGCCGGCGCCGAGCCACGCGGCCAATGACACTCCCTCGGCGCGCAAGCGGGCGTCGATCAACGCGCATTCGAGCGCGGCCCGCGCCGACGTGTGACCCCGCACGTCGTCGAGGTCCGCGCCGGCGAAGGCGCGGGGGAGCAAGTGATCGCGCAAGGTGAGCCGTGCGTCGTCGATCGTTTCGCCCTCGTAGGCCGGTGTGATTTGCGCGGTGCACTCGCCCCAACCAACGCCCGCGCTCGTGCGGACCCGGACGAGAAGCGCGTCCTTCACAGCGGTCGTGACCCGCGCGGTCCGAAAGGGTGTGACGAGCGGCAGTCGCACGCGGAACAAGTCGACCTCGTGCAGTGCGTCGCCCACCGGCGCGAGCGTACGCGCG
>JALYLU010000270.1 GCA_030774075.1 Actinomycetota bacterium
GTGGTGCGCGAGTACGTCGGACACGGCATCGGCACCGCCATGCACGAAGAGCCCGAGGTGCCGAACTACGGCCCGGCGGGCCGAGGTCTGAGGCTCCGGGCGGGGATCGTCCTTGCCATCGAGCCGATGGTCACCGCGGGTCGGGCCATTACCCGCACTCTCGACGACGGCTGGACGGTCGTGACCGCCGATGGGTCTCGGGCCGCGCACTTCGAGCATACGGTCGCCGTCACCGACGACGGGCCGGTGATTCTCACCGTCCCGTCCTGACTATTGGTCGCTCGCGCTGCGCCTCCCTCCGGTCGGCTCCGCTGCCGCTCCCGGCCCAGGCGGGGACCTGGCGCGTTTGGCAATAGCACGTCTGATCAGGTAATCTTCTCGGTCGGCTCCTTGCCCGTTCGGCGCGCCCAAGGTTGCACGAAAAACGAAGTCCGCTGGCGCGCTCCCAACCTGAAGGTGATGCTCTCTGGCCAAGCCCAAGGATGACACGATCCTGGTCGAAGGAACGGTCGTCGAGCCGTTGCCGAACGCCATGTTCCGTGTCGAGCTGGAGAACGGGCACAAGGTGCTTGCGCACATATCCGGGAAGATGCGGATGCACTACATCCGCATCGCGCCGGGCGACCGGGTGCAGGTCGAGCTCACGCCGTACGACCTCAGCCGCGGACGCATCACGTATCGCTACAAGTGAAGCCAGCCAAGTGAAGCCAGCCCAAGAAGCCAGTACGAGTACCTCCGGAAGTAGGACGCGCGAGATGAGGGTTGTGACATGAAGGTTCGGCCTTCGGTCAAGAAGATGTGCGACAAGTGCAAGGTCATCCGCCGGCATCGCTCGGTGCGGGTCATCTGCGAGGACCCGCGCCACAAGCAGCGGCAGGGTTAGGAAGGACGCGCAACGATGGCCCGTATCTCCGGCGTCGACATTCCTCGCGAAAAGCGACTCGAGATCTCGCTCACATATATCTACGGCATCGGCCGCAACACCGCGCAGCAGGTATGCGACGCGACATCGATGTCGCGCGATACGCGTGTGCGCGACCTCACCGACGAGGAAGTGGCGCGGCTGCGTACCTACATCGACCAGAACCTCAAGGTCGAAGGTGACCTTCGCCGCCAGGTGAGCCAGGACATCAAGCGGAAGATGGAAATCGGCTGCTACGAAGGCCTGCGCCACCGCAAGGGGCTTCCGGTCCACGGACAGCGCACCCGGACGAACGCCCGGACCCGCAAGGGCCCGAAGAAGACCGTCGCCGGGAAGAAGAAGGCCCGCAAGTGACGCAGCGAACTCCCGAGACGCGAATCGGAGCCTGAGAAGCAGTGGCGAAACCTGTCGCCGGCGGACGCCGGCCCAAGCGCAAAGAACGCAAGAACGTCACCTACGGGATGGCGCACATCAAGTCGTCGTTCAACAACACGATCATCACGTTCACCGATCTGCAGGGCAACACGCTCTCGTGGGCGAGCTCGGGCAACGTGGGGTTCAAGGGCTCGCGCAAGAGCACGCCGTTCGCGGCGCAGCTCGCGGCGGAGGCCGCGGCACGGCGCGCGATGGAACACGGCGTGCGCAAGGTCGACGTCTCGGTCAAGGGTCCGGGCTCCGGTCGAGAGACGGCAATCCGGTCGATCCAGAACGCGGGCATCGAGGTCGTCGGCATCAAGGATGTCACCCCGATCCCGCACAATGGATGCCGCCAGTCCAAGCGGCGGAGAGTCTGATGGCGCGCTATACGGGCGCGGTCTGCCGGCTGTGCCGGCGCGAGCGCATGAAGTTGTTCTTGAAGGGCACGAAGTGCGATTCGATGCGGTGCCCGATCGAGCGGCGTCCATACCCGCCCGGCCAGCACGGCCGCGGTCGCGTCCGCGACAGCGAATACCTGCTCCAGCTGCGCGAGAAGCAGAAGTGCCGTCGCATCTACGGCCTGCTCGAGAAGCAGTTCCAACTCATCTACGCCAAGGCGAACAAGCAGCCCGGGATCACCGGCGAAAACCTGCTCCGCCTGCTCGAGCTTCGCATCGATAACGTCGTGTTCCGCACTGCATTCGCGTCGAGCCGCAGCCAAGCACGCCAGTTCGTGCGCCATGGTCACGTGCTGGTGAATGGCAAACGGGTGACGATCCCGTCGTACGTGGTTCGCAAGGACGACGTCCTCTCGCTGTCCGAGAAGGCGCGCAAGATGATCGTTATCCGTCACAACATCGACACGCTCGATCGCATCGCGCCGCAGTGGCTCGAAGTCAACGCGGGCGAGTTCAAGGCGACCGTGCGCGACCTGCCGCTGCGCGAGCAGATCGATATCCCCGTTCGCGAACAGCTCATCGTCGAGCTGTACTCGAAGTAAGCAAGCGAGGCTCCCCCCATGCTCATCATTCAGCGTCCCGAGATCGAAGCCGTCGAGGCCGAGGGCAATACCCAGAGCTTCATGATCTCCCCACTCGAACCCGGATTCGGGCACACGCTCGGCAACAGCCTTCGGCGCACATTGCTGTCGTCGATTCCGGGCGCGGCGGTTACCCAGGTGCGTTTCGACGACGCGCTGCACGAGTTCGACGTCATCAAGGGCGTCAAAGAAGACGTCACCGACGTCATCTTGAACTTGAAGGATCTCGTGCTCCGCTGTACGTCCGACGAGGCGGTGACGTTGCGGCTCGACAAGCGCGGCCCCGCCGAGGTGCGTGCCGGCGACATCCAGACGACCTCCGACGTGGAGATCCTGAACCCCGATCTCTACATCGCGACGGTGAACGCCTCCGGCCGCCTCGCGGTCGACCTCACGGTCGAGCAGGGTCGTGGCTACCTGTCGGCCGAGCGGAACAAGCGGACGACGACGATCGGCGTCATCCCCGTCGACGCGATCTTCTCGCCGGTGCGACGGGTGTCCTTCTCGATCGACCCGACGCGCGTCGAGCAGTCGACCAACTTCGATCGCCTGACGCTCGAGGTCGAGACGGATGGTTCGATCTCGCCGCGCGACGCGCTCGCGTCGGCGGGCGACACGCTGCGCAAGCTCGTCGACCTGGTCGCCGAGCTCTCGGAGCAGCCACGCGGCCTGGAGCTCGGTGAGGTGGCGTCGCCGACGTCGACCTCTCCCGACCTCGATCTCGCGATCGAGGAGCTCGACCTTTCGGAGCGGCCGCGCAACTGCCTGAAGCGCGCGCGGGTCGACTCGATCGGCCAGCTCGTGCAGAAGTCGGAGGACGACCTGCTCGCCATTACCAACTTCGGCTCGAAGTCGCTCGAGGAAGTCATCCAGAAGCTCGACGAGCGCGGGTTGTCGCTCCGGGTCAAGGAGTAAACCGAGGTCATGCCTGCTCCGAAGAAGGGCAAGCGTTTCGGCGGAAGCCCGGCGCACCAGAAGCTGATGCTCGCGAACCTGGCGTCGCACCTCATCATCTCCGAGGCGGGCGCGATCACGACGACCGAGGCGAAGGCGAAAGCGCTGCGGCCCTACGTCGAGAAGCTGGTCACGAAGGCCAAGCACGGCGGCGTGCACAAGCAGCGCATCGTTGTCGCGCGGATCCACGACAAGGACGCCGCGCACCGGCTCTTCGACGAGATCGGCCCGCGCTATGCCGACCGCAACGGCGGCTACCTGCGCATCCTCAAGCTGGGTCCGCGCCCAGGTGACAACGCACCGATGGCACGCGTCGAATTCGTCTGACGGCTACCGCTCGGGCTCGACGGGTACCGCACCCGGACACCTTGGCAGACTGTCGGCGTGACGCTCTTCGACGCGGCGGCCTCCGGTTCGGGTCCCGCTCAACTCAAGCTGGTCGTGGCCTACGACGGCACCGACTTCAGCGGGTTCGCGGCGCAGCCGGGTCAGCCCGGCGTGCGGACGGTCGGCGGCGTCCTCGCGCACGCAATCGGCAAGGTGCTCCGCCACGAGGTGCGCATCGCGTGCGCGGGCCGGACGGACGCCGGTGTGCATGCCTGGGGCCAGGTCGCGAGTTTCCCCTCCGAGCCCGGTCTCGACCCGTGGCGACTCCAGGCGGCGGTCACCTCGATGCTCGGACCGGAGGTGGTGATCCGCTCGGCCGAGCTCGTTTCGCCGGCCTTCGATGCGCGCCACTCCGCGCAGTGGCGCACCTACCGATACACGATTCTCAATCGGCCCGCGCCCGATCCGTTCCGTGATCGCTTCAGTTGGTGGGTGTCCGACCCGCTCGACCTGCGCGCGCTGCGCCTGGGTGCCGATCCCTTCGTCGGAGAGCACGACTTCGGCTCGTTCTGTCGCAAGGGACCCGAGGGCTCGTCGACCACACGCCGGATGCTCGAGTCTCGCTGGGTCGACGAAGGCGACGGGGTGTTGCGCTACGAGATCCGCGGCAACGCGTTTTGCTGGCAGCTCGTGCGGTCGATCGTCGGAACCCTCGTGGAGGTTGGTCTCGGGAAGCGCCGGCCCGGCGACATCATGGCGATCCTGCGCGCCTGCGATCGCGACGCCGCCGGGCAGCTCGCCCCGCCGCGCGGCTTATGCCTGTGGGAAGTGGGCTACTGAGCGAGCGTTGGGAGGCGGGTATCCCGCCGAGTAGCGAGCGGGGCCCGAGCGGCCCGGCGCGAAGCGCCGAGAGCGGAGAGCAATGAGCGAGCGTTGGGAGGCGGGTATCCCGCCGAGTAGCGAGCGGGGCCCGAGCGGCCCGGCGCGAAGCGCCGAGAGCGGAAACTAACGTCTCGAATCGCGAGGGACGCCGAAATAGAGAAACCCGTAGGCCTCGTCGCGGGCGTCGACTCCCGCGGCCCTCAGCGCCACGTCCCAGTCGCCGCGACACGACGGATCGTTTTGTTCCATCCCGTGGTCGGCGACGAGCGCGAACGCGCATTCGTCGTACACCCCGGCGCGCTCGAGCGCCGACAGGATCTCGCCGATACGGGCGTCGCTGTCGCGTACCGACGCGGCCGCGATCTCCGAATAGGGGCCGCCTTCGTGCATCGCAGCGTCGGTGAGCGTGAAGTTGCACCACATGAAGCGCGGAGTCGGGTAGGACGCGTCGCGGTAGTTCCCCGCGACGATGCCGAGGGTTTGATCGACACCCATGTGGTCGACCACCGACGACCACGAGTAGTCCTTCGACGGTCGAACGAAGCGCTCCGTCGTGTGGGGAAGTCCAAACGGATCCTTGGGGATCGGCGGGATCTCGCCGCGCCGGAAGAAGTCGAACGTCGAGTAGTCGGCGCCCGTGTCGCACGGCTCGTTCACCGAGGCAGTGAACGCATCGCGCCATGTTCGGTGGACGGCGTGATGGATCGTCTCGACGCCGGGAAACAGATGCTGCATGCTCCACGGCCAGGTCGCGGACGAGTTCGTGATCACCTGCTTGCCCGCCCCGCGGTCGTACCACGCGTTGTGCAGGATGCCGTGATGACCCGGGTGCGCACCCGTGATGATCGTGGTGTGGTTCGCGAGCGTCACCGTGGGCAGCGACGCGAGGGCGCCGTGGCCGAGCGCGACGCCCATCTCGATGAGGCGCGCGACATTCGGCGCCTCTCCCCGCGCCGCCATGTCGTACAGCACGTTCGCGTTGGTGCCGTCGAACAGGAAGCCGACGACGGTCCGCGGACGTTCCTGCGGGTCGAGCAGGTCGGTGAGGGCGTGACCGTCCTGGACGGCGAGGAACCTGCCATCGTCCTCGTCGAGCGGCGCGCAGCCGAGCAACGCGCAGATCGTCGGCGCGACGTCGACCAGGCGGGCCGACCTCGCCACGAGCCCGAGCTGGCGGACGCCCTTCCCCGCCAGCACGAACGGCGCCCGAGCCTGGACGAGACCCAGCGAGCCGTGCTCGCCGAGATGTCCACCCTGGTCCTCCCAGTTGTGCGCGGCGGAATGGAGCACGCAGAGATCCGGCGCGGCCGGGGCGTCGAAGAGCTGGGCGATCTGTTCGAAGGCATGCGGGTAGGCGTTATGCGATCGGTTCGGAAACGGGTTGGCGCGCTCGTCGGCCAGCGGCGCGAACTTGGCGGTCGACTGGTCGGCCAGCGGGTCGCGCCCCGAGACCGCAATGCGCTCGTGCGAGCCGTCGACATCTCGGCGAAACGTGACGCGGCCGTCGTGGGCGAGCGCCTCGTACGCGCCGTCGCGTGCGGTGCACACCATGTCGACGATCGGGTCCAGGGCGCCGTCCAGGAGTACCTCGAGGGCGGCCTCCGCTGCGGCCCGGTGGGCGTCGGGCAGCTGGTGGGGCCGCGTTGTTGCCATCCGCTCCATGAACCGCGAGGGTAGGCCCGGTTGTCGGGACTGGGCCAGGACGGCTACTCTCTCGGGTTCGGCGCCGCTCTCGACGCGCGCCCCGCTGCCCTGACACCAGTTCCAAACGCGAAGGTTGTTCGTGCGTACGTACACCCCCAAAGCCGCCGACATCACGCGCCAGTGGCATGTCATCGACGCGGAGGGCGCCATCCTCGGGCGGCTGTCGACCGAGATCGCGATGTTGCTGCGCGGGAAGCACAAGCCGATCTGGGCTCCCCACCTCGACACGGGCGATCACGTCGTGATCGTGAACGCATCGAAGCTGGCGGTCGGGCCGCGCAAGCTCCTCCAGAAGACCTATCACCGCCACAGCGGCTACCCGGGAGGGATTCGCAGCGAGAACCTCGAGCACCTGCTTGCCCGCAACCCGGAGCGGGTCGTGAAGCTCGCGGTGCGCCGCATGCTTCCCAAGGGACCCCTCGGGCGCCAAATGCTGAAGAAGCTCAAGGTGTACGGCGGCCCGACCCACCCGCATCAGGCCCAGCAACCCGTCGTCCGGCCGCTGCCCGAGCGCAGCAAGGCACGCATCGCGTGAGCACCGGGGCCGTGATCACAGAGGAACACCAGATCGTGCCAAAGGAACACCAGATCGTGCCAAAGGAACACCAGATCGTGATGGCCAGATCGTGAAGGACGGCGTGTGAGCAAGCCCCTCATCCAGACCACCGG
>JALYLU010000271.1:0-3870 GCA_030774075.1 Actinomycetota bacterium
CCGTTCGCCTGCTTCAGCTTCTCGCCATAGACGTACGAGACGAGGCGCAGGTTCGTCGCGCCGCACACCGGACATTCGTCGTCGATGTCGGTGCCGATGAACTGCGCGGCTCGGATCAGCTCCGGATGGGCGTCGCACACGTCGAGGCGTGTGAGCGTCCCCCGCCGGAAATCGCGCAGAACCGCCCGGCGGGCCAGCGCGTAGTCGGTGACGCTCGACATCGCCGCAAAGTGTAGGTGCGCGCCCGCGCGGATCGAACCGCAAAGTGCGCACCCGGGACGACGCGAACGCATCGGCCCGGTTCGATCCGGAGCTGCTTCGCGACCTCGATCGCGGTGCCCGGGCCGGACGTAGCCGGTACTTGCATCGATATATCGATTCGATATATCGTGCGTGCATGTTGGAACTCGCGGTCCTCGGGTTGCTCGCGGAGCAGCCACGCCACGGCTACGACTTGAAGAAGCGCCTGTCGGAGACGCTGGGGCCGCTCTGGGGCATCTCGTTCGGGTCGCTGTACCCGGCGCTGCGCCGCCTGGAGCGGGCGGGGGCGATCGAAGCCGTCGACGAGAGCGCGACCGCCCCAGCGCCGACCGGGACCCACGTGCCCACGGGCTCCCTCAAGGGCGATCTGGCCGCGGCCCGCATGAGGCTGCGGGCGCGTCCGAGCCGCCGCACCCGCCGGGCGTACGGCATCACCGATCGTGGGCGGGCGATGTTCGCCGAGCTGCTCACCGACGAGAGTGACGACGACGAGCGGGAATTCGCAGTGAAGCTCTTGTTCTGCGGCCACCTCGATCCGGTGGCACGCCTGGCATTCCTCGAACGACGCCGCGCGCAGTTGACGCAACGGCTGGTCGCCGACCGCAAGCCCGCGACCCGCACCATCGACCGTTACACCCGGTCGCTCCTCGAGCACCGGACCCGGTCCACCCAACACGATCTCGAGTGGATTGCCGATCTGATCGCGCAAGAGCGCGCGGAGCAGCTCGGCGACCGAACCGAAGGAGCGAGAACATGACCCCCCGCAAGATCTCGCAAAAGACTGTGCGTGTTGCCATCGCCGGAGTCGGGAACTGCGCGAGCAGCCTGGTACAGGGCGTCCAGTTCTACCGCGACGCCGACCCGGCCGAGCGTGTCCCCGGCCTGATGCACGTCGAGCTCGCCGGCTATCACGTCGGCGACATCGAGTTCGTCGCCGCATTCGACGTCGACGCCGACAAGGTCGGGATCGACCTCGGCAAGGCGATCTTCACGAGCATCAACAACACGATCAAGTTCGCCGACGTGACCGATCTCGGCGTGCTCGTCCAGCGCGCACCGACCTTCGACGGGCTCGGCAAGTACTACCGCGAAGTCGTCGAAGAATCGCCCGCGGAGCCGGTCGACATCGCCCAGGCACTCCGAGACGCGCGCGCCGACGTCCTTGTTTCGTACCTCCCGGTCGGCTCGGAAGACGCGCAGAAGCACTACGCCCAGGCTGCGCTCGACGCGGGCGTCGCGTTCGTCAATGCCATACCGGTGTTCATTGCGAGCAATCCCGAGTGGGCGAAGAAGTTCGAGGACGCGGGCCTGCCGATCATCGGCGACGACATCAAGAGCCAGGTCGGCGCCACCATCACGCACCGGCTGCTCGCGCGGCTGTTCGAAGATCGCGGCCTGGCGATCGACAACACGTACCAGCTGAACTTCGGCGGCAACATGGACTTCAAGAACATGCTCGAGCGCGAGCGGCTGTTGTCGAAGAAGATCAGCAAGACGCAGTCCGTCACGAGTCAGATCGACCAGGGCATCAGTACCGATCACGTGCACATCGGCCCGTCCGATCACGTGCCGTGGCTCAACGACCGGAAGTGGGCTTACATCCGCCTCGAGGGCCGCAACTTCGGCGACGTGCCCCTCAGCGTCGAGCTCAAGCTCGAGGTCTGGGACTCGCCGAACTCGGCCGGGGTGATCATCGACGCGGTGCGGTGCGCGAAGGTCGCGCTCGACCGCGGCATCGGCGGCCCGCTGCTCGGCCCGTCGGCGTACTTCATGAAGTCGCCGCCCGTGCAGTACCACGACGACGAAGCGCACCGGATGGTCGAGGAGTTCGCCTCGGGCGCGTAGACGGCTCGTCGGGCAAGAATGCGGCCATGACGAATCGCGAGGCGCGTCCCGAGATCACGTTCGAGCAGAAGGCCTCCGTCTCGTGAACACCGAGGTGTGGGATCGGATCGCCGCGCGGGACCGGACCGTCGACGTCGACGTGATCCCCGACTCGGTGGTGTACGCGCCGGGCGGACCGACCGAGGCCGACCTGCGCCTGTTCGGCGATGTCGCCGACAAGCGCGTTCTCGATCTCGGAACCGGCGCCGGTGCGAACGCGATCGCGCTCGCCCGCCAGGGCGCGCACGTGATCGCGCTCGACCGATCGGTCGCCCAGCTGGCGCGCGCCCGCAAGCTCGCCGCCGCGACCGACGTACGCGTCGAGTGGCACGAGTGCGACGTCGCCGACCTCGCCTTCCTGCGCGCCGACTCCATCGACCTCGCCTTGGCGACCGGAGTTATGGGAGAGGTCGAGGACATCGACCGGGTCCTGCGCCAGGTGCACCGCGTACTCCGGCCCGGCGCGGCCTTCGTGTTCTCCCACGACCACCCGATGGCGCTCGCGGTCGGCCGGGAAGGTGAGGCGCCGGGAGCGCTCCCGCTGGGCGCGCTCGAGGTCCGGCGCTCGTACTTCGACAACCAGCCGGTCGACGTCACCCACGACGGTGAGCGCATCCAGATCTGGGCCCGCACGATGGCCGAAGTCTTCGCCTCGCTCCACCGCGCCGGCTACCGCGTCGAGCTGCTGCTCGAACCCGAGCCGGCCGGCTCCGGCGATCCCGGGCCGGACCTCCCGCGCGTCGTCGTATGGCGGGCGCGCAAAGAAGGCGTGTAGTCCAACTAGCCCGGACGTTCGGCGCGGCCCGCCTCGGATGGCTCGAGGCCGCGTTGGCGCGCCCACGCGGCCAACCGGGCGGAGGCCTCGTCCTCGCTCATGGCGCCCTCCTCGAGACGGAGCTCGAGAAGGAAGTCGAGCGCCTCTCCGACGACCGGGCCCGGCCGAACGCCGAGGAACCGCATCACCTGGTTACCGTCCAGCGCGGGCCGGATCTTCGCCAGCTCCTCGCGTTCACGCAGCTCGGCGATGCGGGCGACGAGCTCGTCCATGCGACGCCCGAGCGCCTCGGCCTTGCGGGCATCGCGCGTCGTGCAGTCGCAACGGGTGAGCTCGTTCAAGTCGTCGAGCAAGGGGCCGGCGTCGCGGACATAGCGACGGACGGCGCTGTCGGTCCAACCCATTCGATACGTGTGGAAGCGCAGGTGCAGCTCGACGAGCCGGGTGACGTCGTTGACGAGCTCGTTCGGATAGCGCAGCTCGAGCATCCGTTCGCGGGCCATCCGCGCGCCGACGACCTCGTGATGATGAAACGTCACGCCCTGAGGGCCGTAGCCGCGTGTGCGCGGCTTACCGACGTCGTGCAACAGCGCGGCGAGTCGGATCCGCAGTCTCGGCGAAGTCTTCGCGACGACCGCGATCGTGTGCGCGAGCACATCCTTGTGCCGGTGGATTGGGTCCTGCTCGAGCCGCATCGCGTTCAGTTCCGGCACGAACTCGTCCGACAGACCCGTCCGCGCGCTCAACCACAGTCCGGACGAGGGATCGTCGGCCACGAGCAGCTTCGAGAGCTCGTCGCGCACACGCTCGGCGCTCACGATCTTCAGCCGCTCGTGCATCTGCTCGATCGCGCGGACGAGCGCGACGTCGGGCTCGAAGGCCAGCGTCGCCGTGAAGCGCGCGGCTCGCAACATCCGCAACGGGTCGTCCTCGAACGAAACCTCGGGCGC
>JALYLU010000271.1:3880-6908 GCA_030774075.1 Actinomycetota bacterium
GGCGCGAGCGGCGTCCGCAACCGACGCGCGGCGAGATCGGAGAGACCGTCGAAGGGATCGATGATCCGGGGACCAACGCCTGTGAGGTCGTCGAGCGCGATCGCCATCGCGTTTATCGTGAAATCGCGCCGCGAGAGGTCGGTCTCGACGTCGTCGGAGTACGTGACCTCCGGCTTTCGGCTCTCCGGGCGGTACACGTCGGACCGGAAGGTCGTGATCTCGAATCGCTCGCCGCCCTTTTCGCAACCGACCGTGCCGAAGCGCTGACCTTGCAGCCAGACGGCGTCGGCCCAGGGACGCACCACGGATTCGATGATGTCCGGACGGGCGTCGGTGGCGATGTCGACGTCGACGATGTCGCGATCGAGCATCGCGTCGCGCACGCTTCCGCCGACGAGATACGCCCGGTGGCCGGCGGCTTGCAGGCGCGCCGCGAGTTGCTGCGTCGGTGAATCCGACACGAAGAAGCGCTCGAGACGGGTGGGAACCGCGGTCACAGCCGCCATTGTGGCGCAGCGCGCCGAAATTACTGACCTGCAGCGACCTCTTCGGCCGCGACCTCCATCGTGTACTGCTCGATCATCAGGCGCAGGTCGTGGGGGGTCGTCGAGGCGGCGATCGCCTCCCGTAGGTCGATAGTCCCTTGCTTGTACAGACCGAGCAGGCTCTGGTCGAACGTCTGCATGCCGTAGTACTCGCCCTCGGCGATGATGCTCTCGATCTCGTGCGTCTCGTCGGGGTTCACGATCTTGTCGAATATGCGACCCGTCGACACGAGCACTTCGACTGCCGGTGCGCGGCCCCCCGCTCGCTTCTCGACGAGGCGCTGGCTCACGATGCCGCGCAAGGACCCGGCGAGCGACATACGCACCTGCCGCTGCTCGTGCGGCGCGAAGAAGTCGATGATCCGGTTGATCGAATCGGTCGCGCTGATGGTGTGCAACGTCGAGAACACGAGGTGGCCGGTCTCGGCCGCCGTGAGCGCCGTCTTCACCGTCTCGACATCGCGGACCTCACCCACGAGGATGACGTCCGGGTCCTGACGGAGCACGCGCTTCAGCGCGGCGTGGAAGTCCGCCGTGTCGGTCCCGACCTCGCGCTGGTTGACGATCGAGGACTTGTCGGCGTGGAGGATCTCGATCGGGTCCTCGATCGTCACGATGTGCCGGTTGTAGTTGTCGTTGATGAAGTCGATCATCGAGCCGAGTGTCGTCGTCTTGCCCGAGCCGGTGGGTCCGGTGACGAGGACGAGGCCGCGTTGGTGATCCGTGAGCTTGCGGACGACGGGCGGCAACCCGAGCGCCTCGAACGTCGGGATGTCACTTTGGACGCGCCGCAACACGAGACCGACCGAGCCGCGCTGACGCATCACGTTGACGCGGAAGCGACCGAGGCCCGACACGGAGTACGCGAAGTCGGCCTCGGAACTGGCGATGAACTCCTCGGCCCGTTGCTTCGGCATGATCGCGAACGCGATCCGCTCGGTCTCCACCGGCGACACCGCGGCAAGCTCCGTCCGATCGAGCCGGCCGTCGACGCGAATGAACGGCGGCGAACCGACCTTGATGTGCACGTCCGAAGCGCCCCGCTCTACGGCGTGGCGAAGCAGCTGATCGAGGTCCAACACAGGCGTGTCCATCCTTTCGGGCCGTGGCTGCCGCCTCCCTTGCGGCGTGCGGCATCGCGGCCTCGGCCTACCCGTCTTCGATCGGCACGAGCAGGCCGCCTCTGGAGGAGAGTCGACGGAGAAATGCGACCCGTCGGAAAAATGTCCCGTGTCAGGCGGCGATCAGGCGAGAGCTCGACCCGACGATCAGCCCGCAGCGTTCGGCTCGCCGGCGTGGAGATCACGCGCCGCGTCGACAACGCGCCGGCCGGGCCCGTTCGCCGTCGCGGGCTCGAGCCGCTCCGGCCGGCCGAGCAGGGTGGAGACGGTCGCGGCGGTCGAAACCCGCAGCGCATCGAGGTCGTACCCGCCCTCGAGAAACAGCACGAGCCGCCGCGGCGGCGCGAGCGCCATGATCCGGGCAGTGAGATCGACGTAGTCGCCGGCCGAGAGCCCGAGGCCGGTCAGCGGGTCGGCCCGGTGCGCGTCGTACCCGGCCGACACGAGCACCCAGGTGGGAGCGAAGCGCTCGGCGAGCGGTTCGACGACGTAGTCGATCGCATCGAGGTACACGTCGCCGGTGGAGCCCGCCGGAAGAGGGAAGTTCACCGTCGTACCCGCGCCCGCGCCGGTGCCGGCGTCGGTGAGGCGACCCGTGCCCGGATACAACGGCCACTCGTGCATCGATACGTACATGACGGAGCCGTCGGCGTAGAAGATGTCCTGGGTGCCGTTGCCGTGGTGAGCGTCCCAATCGACGATGAGCACGCGCTCGCCGCGATCGCGCAATGCTGCGGCGGTCACGGCCACGTTGTTCAACAGACAGAAGCCCATCGCGCGCTCCGCGACCGCGTGATGACCGGGCGGCCGTACCGCACAGAACGCGAAGTCGCCGTCGCCGCGTTCGAGCGCGTCCGACGCCTCGAGGCCGCTGCCGGCCGCGAGGAGCGCGGCCTCCCACGACGCGGCCGACGCCCCCGTGTCCGCATCGAGGTGCCCGCCACCCTCCAGACAGAAGCGCTCGAGGCGATCGAGATACGCGGCGGCGTGCACGCGCTCGAGTTCGGCCCGGGTCGCACGCCGAGGCTCCAGCCGGCGTCGGGCGTCGGGAGACGAGCCGGCCTCGAGCCCGGCGAGCACCGCCCGCACGCGCGCCGGCCGCTCCGGATGGCTGCGGCCGGCGTCGTGCTCCTCGAAGCGGGCGTCGGTCGCGACCAAGAGCACGCGGCGAGGCTAACGAACCGTCGCGGTGGCCAGCCCGACGCCTACATGGCTCCCTCGCTGCGCCATCCTTGGCTCCGCTGCGTCCGCACGGTCTACATGGCTCCCTCGCTGCGCCATCCTTGGCTCCGCTGCGTCCGCACGGTCGTTCTCGTCGCTACGCTCGCCGCCGGTGAAGGCGCACCGGGCGCAGTCGTACCG
>JALYLU010000272.1:0-5392 GCA_030774075.1 Actinomycetota bacterium
CCCGCGCGCGCGGCGCGCCTCCATAAGGGCCCGGTCGGGTTGCCGGCCACCCAGCATTCGTAGCGGGTCGGGTCGACACCCGTGACGGTCAACAGCGTATGTCCACCCGACCCGTCCACGAATCTGGTGATCACGTGGAGCACCTTGGTCCGATGCCCGGCGGGTTGGTGCGGCAGCGTCGACGGCGAGACCGCGGGAGGGGGAGCGGCCGGCCAGGAGAAACTCACAATCGGTTCCCTTGCGCACCCTGGTAATACTCGACGACCTCGTGGGGGGTCAGCTCGGTGAGGCTGCGTCGACCGAGGAAGAAGTAGGCCGACGCGTTGTCCATGGCGTACGCCCTCGGCACCCATCGGTCCAACCGGCGCAGCCAGCCCAACCCTGCCCGCACGGCCCGGCCGGCGCTGTCCGAGCGCGTCAGGCCCCGGACCAGATGATCGATGCTCCACAACAGTTGCGTTCCGGGGCCAGCCACGGGGCCGGCGTCGAGTTCGTCGAAGGCGCGAAACAGGTAGCGATGTCCGCTGGCCGTGAAACGGACGAAGTCGTACGCACCCGCGTGCACCTGCTGGAGGAACGGCGTCTCGGCATAGACAAGCCCGTCGTCGCGGAGGACACGGTGGATCTCGGCCACGACCTGTTCAGGATGGAGCACGTGCTCCAGGACCGCCTGGACGACCAGAGCGTCGACGCTGCCGTCGGCGAGGGGGATCTCGTGGGCGTCGCCGATGAACTGCGTGATTGGGCTGCCGCGGATGTCGAACCCGAGCACCCGGATCCGAGGGTCGATGTAGATCGCGTCGATGCCATTGCCGATCGTCGCGCCGCCGACCACGACGACGAGCGGCGACGTATCCGACAGGAGCGAGAGCAGCACCTCGATCTTCCGCTCGGCGACTTGGTTGTGGGGCTTCCACCACCCGCGCAGTCGCCGCGGCAAACGCTCGATCAACGGTGTCCGGGGTGCGCAATCGCGGGCGATGCCGGACGCCGAGGACGTTTCGAGGGCGTCGCGCTGCAAGACGCTGTGCTCGAAATCGACGAGCACCGGCCAGTGGCCGATCGTCGGAAAGCCACCGGGAGCGCAGTGACACGACGGCGAGCTGCATCGATACGCGCCCGACGCCTCGACGAGGCGGCAGGCGCAGCGCGGACAGACCAGCAGCGGTGCCACGCTTGAGAGTTCGACCAGTCCCATACGTCGCGCCCAACTACCGGCGCAGCCGGCTGGGATCCACCGTCGGATGGGACGTGAGGTACTCCGCGACGGCATTCAGGCCGTCGTCGAGGCCGATCACGGGCTCGAATCCGAGCCGGGTTCGCGCCTTGGAGGCGTCACAGATCAGGGCAGTGACCTCACTGTCCGGTGGGCGCATCCGCAGTGCGACGTGCCGGATCGGCTTGTCGACGTTCAGGACGCGAAACACGCGCTCGATGAGCTGGGCGACCGAAATGGCCTGCCCGCTTCCGATGTTGAACACCTCGCCTTCGACGTCGTCCGCCCGACCCATCGCAAGAAAGCCGCGCACCGTGTCCGCCACGAAGGTGAGATCGCGCTGGGGGGTGGTCGCGCCGACCACGATCTCGTCGCTCACGAGCGCCTGTGCCACGATCGACGGGACGATGGCACGCAGGCTCTGTCTGGGGCCGTAGGTGTTGAACGGCCTGACCACCGTGACGCCGAGACCAAAGGACCGGTAGTAGCTCAACGCCAACTGATCGGCCGCGATCTTCGTCGCCGCGTACGGCGACTGTGCGCAAAGCGGATGATTCTCGTTCATCGGCCACGTCTGCGCGGAGCCGTACACCTCGGACGTCGAGGTTTGCACCACCCGGCGGACACCCTCCGCCCGAGCTCCCTCGAGGACTGCGAGCATCCCACCCACGTTCGTTGCCACCACGTGGGCCGGCGCGACATAGGAGTACGGGATGCTGATCAGCGCGGCGAGGTGGAAGATCACGTCGGCGCCCCGTGCCGCTGCGCGTGTGCAAGACGGATCGGCCACATCGCCGAGCACGACCTCGAGCGAAGGATGGTCGACTCCTTCGAGGTGCATCAGCTGCCCAGTCGACGTGTACAGGTCGAGGACGGTGACCTTGGCTCCCGCACGGAGCAGGGCTTCCACCAGGTGCGAGCCGATGAACCCACATCCACCGGTCACCAGTACGGGCCGGTCGCGCCAGAAGTCGTCGGGCATCGACTAGGCGTGCTGCAACGCCCACTCCAGCGCGTCGACCACGCGGTGGAGCTGGCCGTCGGTGAGGTGAGCATAGAGCGGCACGGTGAGCTCGGTCTCGCTCGCCAGATCGGTCCGCGGGATGTCCTGACTGCAGCCGTAGGCCTTGAACCGATGGACCGCTGGATAGTGCACGCTCGTCTCGACCGCGAAGCGCTCCCGCATGACGCGACGCACCGCGTTGCGGTCGTCCTGACCGCCACGGATGAACAGCGGCATGATGTAACACGAAGACTGGTCGATCTGCGCGTCGTCGAAGGGCACGATGACCCCATCGAGGCCCGCGAGCCGATCGCGGTACTGCCTGACCAGCTCCCGCCGCCGGGCGACGTCTTGCGCGAGTCGGGGCAGCCGGGAGAGCAGCAGCGCCGACCGTGGGTCATCGAGGCGGTAGTTGAATCCCAGGGTGGTGATGTCGTAGAGGTCACCGTCATTACGTCGGTCCCATGCCGTCCGAGTCATGCCGTGCGAGCGCAGCGCCCGTGCAGTGGCCGCCACCTCGTCGGAGTCGGTGGCGAGGAGACCCCCCTCGCCGGCGCAGAGGACCTTGTTCGAATAGAAGCTGAAGGCGCCGGCCAAGCCCCAAGTCCCCAGGGCGCGACCCCCGAGTTCGGCGCTCGGCGCGTGCGCCGCGTCCTCGACGAGGGCGAGGTCCCTTTCGGCGCAGAGCTTGCTCAAGACATCGACGGCCGCCGGATAGCCGGCGAAGTGCACCGCAGATACCGCCTTCGTGCGGGGGGTGATGAGCCGCTCGACCTCGGCGGGGTCGATGACCGGCTGTTCTCGCGAGCAGATGTCGGCGAACACCGGGATCGCGCCGCACTGGACGACCGTCGCCGCCGTCGCCGTGAAGGTGAACGACGGCACGATGACCTCGTCACCGGCGGCAACGCCCGCCGCGAGGTACGAAAGATGCAACGCGGCCGTTCCACTCGAGAGCGCGATCGCGTGGCGGCATCCCAGGTGCTCGGCGAACGCATGCTCGAACTCGGCGGTTCGGGGACCCGTCGTGAGCCAGCCGGCACGCAGCGTCGCCGTGACCGCGTCGATATCGACCTCCTCGACGTGCAGGTCGAACAGCGGAATCAACCGGTCAGGACTCGATCGATCCTCGTCGCTGGCACGCCCGGCATCAGCCATGCTCATCGCTCCCGAGGAGCACATCGAATGAGCGTACCGGCAGCCGAGAAGGGACGACCGATCGGGCGTCGCGCTTCACGGGCGCCGTCGCAGCCGCATCTGTCCCGTGACGCGATGAACCGCGACGGAGCGACGGAACGCCACGGCCGCGAGTGTCCACACGACGACCCGGAGATCGACGAGCATTGTCCGTTGCGTCGCGTACATCCGATCCATGACGATCTTCTGGGGCATGATCCGCTCGATGTAATGCCCGATGGGATCGGACGGGTCCAAGATCGCACTTTCGTTGGCGAATGCCAGCTGCGAGAGCCCGGTGATCCCGGGGCGCGTGTAGAAGATCTCGGCGAATGCGGCCGGGTTCATCTCCACGAAGCACGGATCCTCCGGCCGGGGCCCGACCAGGCTCATATGGCCGGCGATGACGTTGAGGAGCTGAGGCAACTCGTCGAGCTTGGTCTTGGCGAGGACCGCACCGACGCGCGTGAGCCGGCTGTCGCGCGCCCTCGTAAGCGGCAGGCCCGTCGCGCGATCGCGCATCTTGCGGAACTTCAGCATGGCGAACTGTTGACCGCGTCGCCCCATCCGCTCGGCCCGGTAGAAGACCGGTCCCGGGGAGTCGACCTTGATCGCGATCGCGATCAGCACGGCCGCGGGGAGACTGATCACCAGCAGCACCATCGCGACGACGACGTCAAGGAGTCGCTTGCCGCGGTCTCGGCGCGGCGCGGCGAACCGGGCAACATCGGTCTTGCGGAACGGCTCGTCGCTGTCGGCGCTAGTGAACCGTTGGCTGGAGGACCCTTCCAATTGCATTGCCGCCCATCCCTGGCTGCGATCTACCCCGAAATTCCATATTAGTGCGCCGACCAGATCCGCGAAACTGTAGGGCGAAGCGCGTTTCAGCGAAGGCCACTCGCGTCGCTGAGCCGGATTCTGACAGTGCACAAATGGGAACGCGCGGTACCCGACGAGCACCTCGAGGTCGCGGCCGTCCCCATCTGACACGACCGACCAGGACCCGGGCAGTCGCCGCTCTCCGCGGAGTATGCGCCGCCGGCGCCTCAACTGAGGCCCGCGCTCGCCGATGGATCCATGGACGTCGAGAAAGACCATCCGTAGGCAGCCAATCGTGTGCGCGAAAAGGCACATCCAGATCGAAACGAGGGTGGGAGCGGCGCTCGCCGATGCGGGCGCCGGCCCGTTACACCAAATGGCTTCTGGGGTTCGTGCGGTAGTGCTCGCTGGCGGCAAAGGGACCCGGCTCCGGCCGTACACGGCGCATCTACCCAAGCCGCTCGTGCCCGTCGGCGACCGACCGATCCTCGACATCGTCTTGCGCCAGCTTCGGACCTACGGCTTCAACCGGGTCACCGTGACCACTGGCTACCTCGGCGGGCTGATCGAGGCCTACTTCGGCGACGGCGAGGACCAAGGGGTCTGCATCGACTACTTCCGGGAGAACGAGCCGCTCGGGACGGTCGGTTCGTTGGCCCAACTCAAAGGGCTCGACGACGACTTTCTGGTGCTCAACGGTGACGTATTGACCGATCTCGACTACCGGAGCCTCTATAAGCAACACAAGCGCGATCGCGCGCTCATCACCGTGGCGACATGCAGCCGAGAAGTCCAGATCTCGCTCGGGGTGCTCCGGCACGAGGACGAGACTGACACGACGCGGGTGACCGCGTACGTCGAGAAGCCAACGATCGCCTACGAGGCGAGTATGGGGATCTACTGCATGTCGCCCGCCGTCATCGACTTCATTACGCCCGGCGAGTACCTCGACTTCCCGACCCTCGTACATCGTCTGCTCGACGCCGGCCAAGTCGTCCGAGCCGCCCGATCCGACTGCTACTGGCGCGACATCGGGACGCTCGAGGACTACGAGCGCGCGCTCGAGGAAATCGACGACCTCAACTCGCGGTTGCGGCCCGGCGATCCGTCCGGTTCGTTGGCCGACGCACCTTAGGCGTGGCCTGACCCGACAGATGTGAAAGCTCGACGACCCAAAC
>JALYLU010000272.1:5402-6900 GCA_030774075.1 Actinomycetota bacterium
CCTGACGAAAGGAAGTTATCACTCTGCGTGGCATTTGGATCACGTAAAAGGCGGATACCCTGTTGCGGTCTCAAGGACACCCGTGACGTCCAGGCGCAGGTTGAGCGCGTGCGTGTGGGCTCTCGTCGCCGTGACCGTCATCGCACTGTCGTCCTCTGCCGGCGCGAGCGCCAAGAAGACAACGCAGCGCGGAGGCGCTACCGCCCCGAGCACGACACTCGCCCCGATCACCACCAGCACGACCACCGCGCCGACCAGGAGTACCACCACCGCGCCGACCACCAGTACCACCACCGCGCCGACCACCAGCACGACCCCCACGCCGGGGGGCAACATCGTCTACGTCGCCGACTACGGCGCAACCACGGCCTCCCTCCAGGCGGCCGCGGACGCCGCCGCAGGCGGCACCTTGGTGTTCCCCGCCGGGCAGCTCTACACGCTCACGGCTCCGATCACACTGCCATCAAACGTCGTTGTGCTCGGGAACCTGACCACCTTGCGCACGCAGAACAACAGCACGACGACGACGACGAACGATGCACTTCTCGACATCGGCGCCGCGTCTGGCGTCGATGTCAGCGGGCTGGTGTTCGACGGCAACATCGCCAACCAGACGGCGTGGTCGCAGTGGCGCCATGCGGTACGCGTGATGGATGCCAGCAACGTAAGAATTCACGACAACATATTTGTGAATCTTCAAGGCGACGGGATCTACATCAGCCACCTCGGCGCGACGACGACACCGTGCAGCAGCGCGATCGACATCTACGACAACCAATTCATCGGCTCTCACCAGAACCGCAATGGCATCAGCCTGGTCTGCGCCGAAGGAGTGAAGATCCACCAAAACTCTTTCTCGGAAATGTCGCGACCCGACATGCCCGGCTCCATCGACATGGAGCCGAACATCGTGAGCGACTTGCTCAACGACATCCAGATCTACGGCAACACGATCGACGCGGGAACAGCCGGCCCCGCCTACGCTCAGTACGGGATCCTGGTATTTGACCGCGGCGCACACGCGCCGGTCACGAACGTCTCGGTCTACGACAACACGATCCGGGGCCCGCAGTTGAAGTGGGCCATCGAGATCTTGGATGCCTACGCCGCCGATGTAACCATCAAAGCCAATGACATCAAGAACCTGACGTTCCAGCAGCACCTGGTTGGAGTGCAACTAGAACAGGGTGCAACGGCCACTGTGACGAACAACGTCATCGACAACATTGACGGTGACGGCATCCAGACCTACGACTCGTGTCTCATCGAGAGCGGCGACGTCATCGCCAACGTGACGGAGTCCGCGATTCGTCTGAATTCTCCCACTTGTTAGAACTCGACCCGACATGGTTCCGGTGGTCTCCCCGAATCTGTCACTGTTGCATTACGGCGGCGCAGGACGGGACTGTTGCATTGGCGGAGGGTCGCGCCGGCCGGTGAGGGTGGCAGGATGATGTCTCGCCGTTCCCGCCCGGTACCCGCAGTGCCAAGCTCGGCG
>JALYLU010000273.1 GCA_030774075.1 Actinomycetota bacterium
ACCAAGCATCGACTCGACGGTGTGCAGCAGCAGGTTGTGCGTGACCGGGGTGGTAATCGTGCCGGGTCGAACCGACTTGGACATGAGCACGTTTGGAAGGGGTGTGAACTCGTCGTAGACGACGATGACTGCGGTCTTGCCCGCCCGGTAGGTCGAGCTCGCGAGGATCGGCGTCAGCAGCGTCTTCAGATAGTCGTCTCCGGTGGCTACCGAACAGTCGTGGGTGTCGTCACACAGATCGGGGCTGACGAATGCGAGCGTTGGCAGATGCTTCGGGTCGAGAAACCCGGAAGAACCGACTGCGGGGGCATTCGCGTTACAGAGAGCTCGCTCGTCCGCAAAGTACGGCCACGGGGCGTGCTTGACCGCGTAGCGGCCACCGCTGGTCAGGTCACATGCCGACTGTGCGCCTCCGAGATAGTTCTTCGCGGTGCCGCCGGCGTCGATCACTTGCTTGAACACCGAAGGTGACGGCGGAGTACAACCGCCGGGCGGGTCACTGTTCGACCCCTCACACCCGTAGGTCGCGCCCGCGGCCAAGGCGATGTAGTTCGGCCGCGACGGCGACCCGGCTTGTGCGTAGTTCGTCGCGGTGCTGCACTCGTCCTTGAGTGCCGTCAGCCACGGACCCTGTCCGTTCAGCACACCGGACCACACCTTGTTCTCCATCACGACGACGACGACATGGTCGTAGCGGTCCGGGGCGGCCCCGCCCTTGCAGAGCCGCGTCGACAGCACCTTTTCAGCTTTTAGTCCGCCACGATTCGGATAACCGCGAAGCGGCGAACTCCAGGCCGAAACGATGGCGATCGCGCCAAGCAAAGCCACAACCATCAACCACCGACGCTGCTGAAACATCGCGGCCCCCTCTCGCTGATCCCGGAAGATCATGTCAGGTTCCATCGAGGGCCGCACCGGTCGTCTCGCTCGCGTCCCTATCGGCCTCGCGGAGAGCCGGCGTTGTGTCCGAATTGCAACCAACGCGACAGTGCGCGCCGCGGTCAGGGCGCCTCGGGTGCGGGCGAGCTCGTCGTTGTGGGCGAGGCCACAAGGATGAGTCGCGCCGTCGCGCACGCAGCGTCACGGCGTTGCGCCTCGGAGAGATTCGCGAGATCGATCATTACCATCGCCACGTCGCCATTCTTCGCACGCGCGACCAGACGGTTGTGCGTCCACGACGCGTCACCGTCAAAGCCCTCGATGGCGGTGGCCGTCGGCTGGCCGTGGTGCGCGAGCATTCCCATCGCCATGCGGGATGCACCCGAGCCCGCGTGCATCGCCATCACGGCTACGCGGCCCCGGCCTCCGTCCGAGAAGACGCGAGCCGCGGCCCCAGGAGGCGCCCCGGCGTTCGGCCCCGCGATGGGTTGCAAGGCGCAGCCGACGATCCCGATCACTGCGTTCACGTCCAGCGTGTTCAGTGCGTTCAGCCGCGCCGCGCTGGTGCCATCGGGCGCGGACGCCGACATAGACGTGGTCGAGGTCGGCACAGGTTGTGGCGCGGCGCCGATGACTCGCAACGCCGTCGCGTGGCGGAGATGCGGCGTGAGTGCAACGGCAATCTCGTCGCCGCGATGTAGCGCCGGGGTGTTCACGGGTGGGAAAAAGGCCTTCGTCTCGGCCGAGTGACCGTCGTCGATCGCGACGTAGCCCGCATAGGGAGCGTCCTGGCCGATGCGAATGATCGCGCCGCGCGTCTCGGCACTGTGCCCGAGGTCCATGCCACCCCGCCCGACGCGCATCAGGCCATCGATGACCTGCGCGAGCAGGTAGATGCCCATCACGCCGAAGATGACCACGAACAACGCGACCAAGCCGATCGCCGCACCCGAATTCTCGTGGCTCAACGCGTCATTTTGGAGCTCCCACGAGGCGCTGATCACGAGCGGCAGCACCGCGAAGGCGATGGTGCCCCAGAAGGCGATGCGTACGAGCCCGCCGAGGAACACGCCGATCGGACTTTTGCCGTAGCCGAACTTGCTGGGATAGTCGACGCGAACCTGGTGCCAATTTCCGCCGTAGCGCGACCAGGCGGCGCGCGGATCCTCGTCACCGAACGGGAGCGCATGCGCGGCCGCACGCGCCACACCGAGCGCGATGCCGTACGAGAGATAGCGCTGCCAGATCGCAACCGCGGCCGGCGGCAGGTCGGCGAACCCGCTGTCGTGACGCAAGAACCGGCGCACGCCCAGCCAGCGGCCGCTCGCGGCGCGCCCGGAGGGCGTGTCGCGCACACCCCGCAAGCTCTTGATCGCCGCGAGCGCGAGGAGCTCGGCAAAGGCGGCGACGTAGAACCAGTCCCACCTTCCTTGCCGACCGCCACTGCGCGAGCTCGTGATGCCTTCGCCGAGGTGCGCGATGCCGAACGCCAGCGCGAAAAGGCCGAGCACGAGCGCGATACCACCGGCAAAGATTGCCCAGTCGGCGCGATTCCAGCGGTTGCGAGCCAGACCGCGGTGGCGCGCGTCGCGCTCCACCGACTTGGCGAAGCGTTGCCACCACTTCAACGACTCCGCCGCCGAACCGATCTCGAGTGCTTCGATCGGTGCCGAACCGCCGGTCGCTCGGTCCCGGACGAGATCGAGAACTTGGCGCTCGTAGTCGGCGATGGCGTCGTCGTCGTGTCGATGTCGCAATCGCACAACGAAGTGGTCGGCCACGATCTCGTCGATGCCGATCACACCGCGCGCCGCCAGGTCGACGAGCGTCGCGCCGACGGCGAGTCGGGTCACCTCGAAGCGATTGACCAAGAAGTTGGCGACCGCGGGCGGTTCCGGTCCGAGGTCGCTCGTTTCCGGGCCGGGTGGCGCGACCCTCGGAAAGCTGGCCGTCCAACGGATCGCGAAGATCACGAGCCACAGCGCGGCCGCGACGAACGCGGCGACCAGCACGGCGAGTGATGCGCCAGTGAAGCCGTGGAACTTGGAACCGGCCTGGATCGCGACAATCATCGCCACACCCCACAGCTCGGCAGACTCGAGATCGTAGAACCAAACGGCACACCCGCGCCCGATCAGTCGTAGCGCACCGCCCTACTTGCCTACTTGCTCGGTGGCTTCGGCACCGCCATAATCGCCCCAGCGCGCCGACGCGCTGTTGCCAACAGGGTTCTTGGTTCGGTTGTACTTCTTCACGGGGGAGAGGGATTATGGCTGCGATCGAGTGTCCACACTGCGGTAGTTCCGTTGAGGTAACCGACGAATCAGCCGTCCGCAAAGGCCACGCGGCATCGAGCGACAAGCCGCGCGAGTGGGTGATCTACGAACGCGGTAACGAAGTCCACCGCTGCGGCGCTGCCTGACCAATGTGGACCTTCGTCGCCGACGTCCTGCGCGGCTGGGGCGCCGAACAGCGCCCGACGGATCCCAACCGCGTCGGCCGGCGCGGGATCGCCCTCATCGATCGCCTCGCGAACAGATGGGGCACACGAGACGAGACCGATGGCAAGACCGTGTGGGTCGAACTCGCCGACGCCTGACCCCGAGAAGCACCTGCGGCCCGAAGAGTCGGTCGACGAAGAGCCGGCCCATCGCTTTGGCTGGTCGGACATGTTCGTCCACCCCGATCGCGACCCGCGGACCGACGGCGGGTTCCAGGGCGAGCGGGCCACGTTGGTCGGGTTCCTGCATGACCAACGGTTGACGCTGGAGCTGAAGTGCTCCGGCCTGGACGCCGCCGACCTCGCCCGTCGCTCCGTAGCGCCTTCCAACCTGTCGCTGCTGGGTTTGGTGCGCCACATGGCCGGCGTGGAGCAAAGCTGGTTCCGGCTACGCATGGCCGGGCAGGGCGCACCGCGGCACTTCCGCTCCGACGCCGACCGAGACGAGGACTTCAACGGCGCAGCGCCCGACCCCGAGGTTGTCGCAGAGGCGTGGGACACCTGGCGGGCCGAGGTCGCGTTCGCGGAGCGGTACGTCGCCGAGGCTCCCGACCTCGACGTCGTCGGGAAAGAGGGGCACGTGCTGCGCGAGGTGCTGGTGCACATGATCGAGGAGTACGCCCGGCACAACGGCCACGCCGACCTCCTCCGAGAGCGGATCGACGGGAGAGTGGGCCAGTAGCCCGCGCCTCTGTTGGCGTTCATAGTCTCGTAGGGGATGTCCGTACCCTCGACTGGCGGACGCAGGAGGCCAACCTTCAATGAAGACCGCGATTACAGAGATGTTCGGCATCGACGTTCCGATCCTCGCGTTCACGCACTGTCGCGATGTCGCCGCCGCGGTGACCAAAGCCGGCGGTATGGGCGTGCTCGGCGCCGTGGCCCATTCGCCAGAACAACTCGAGATCGATCTCGCCTGGATCGAGAACGAGGTCGGCAGCCGGCCGTACGGCATCGACGTCATCGTCCCCGCCAAGTACGCCGGCTCCGATGAGGGCGGCTACACCCTCGACGACATCCGCAAGCTCATCCCGGCCGAACACATCGCCTTCGTCGACGACATCCTCCGCCGCTACGACGTGCCGCCGCTCGCCGACGACGGCGCACACCGCTCGCTGCTGGGCCGGTCCGCTCGCGGCGACGCGGCCGTACCGTTCTCGGCCAATCAGGCCGACCCGCTGCTCGAGGTTGCGTTGGCGCACCGTCCGTCGCTCGTGGTCAACGCGCTCGGGCCGCCACCCGCGCACATGATCGAACGGGCGAAGCAAGAAGGTCGTCTGATCGGGGCGCTCGCGGGCAAAGCCCAGCACGCCGAACGGCATGTCAACGCCGGCGTCGACGTGATCATCGCCCAGGGCGCCGAAGCCGGAGGCCACACCGGAGAGATCGGCTCGATGGTGCTCATCCCCGAGATCGTCGACGCCGTTGCTCCAGTGCCGGTGCTTGGTGCCGGCGGTATCGGGCGGGGCCGCCAGATGGCGGCCGCCATGGCGCTCGGCGCACAGGGCGTGTGGTGCGGATCAGTGTGGCTCACCACCGAAGAAGCCGAGACGCACCCAACAGTGAAACGGAAATTCCTCGAGGCCACGTCGTCCGACACCGTGCGCTCGCGATCGCGCACCGGCAAACCCGCGCGACAACTGCGCACCGCGTGGACCGACGAGTGGGACAACCCTGAGACACCTTCACCATTGGGAATGCCGCTACAGCCGATCCTGGTCGATGAGGCCCTGGCACGCATCGACCGTGCGGCGCATCGCGTCGGCTCCGGCGCCGAGCAGCTGACCAACTACTTCGTCGGTCAGATCGTGGGCACCATGAACACGACCAAGACCTCCGCGCAGGTGGTGTTCGAAATGATCGACGAGTACATCGATGCCGTGCGGTTGCTCGACCACCAGCTCGAGGCCTGACGTAGGTTCACGGATGCGACGGTGAATATCGAGGCGATTCGTGGCGACATCACGGCCGAGCGGGTCGACGCGATCGTCAACGCGGCCAACGGCTCGCTGCGTCGGGGCGCCGGGGTGTGCGGCGCGATCTTTGCGGCCGCGGGCCCCGAGCTCGATGCCGCCTGCGCCGCGATCGGCGCCTGTGCAACGGGCGACGCCGTCGTCACGCCCGGCTTCGCGCTTGCGGCGCTCTGGATCGTGCATACCGTCGGACCGGTCTGGCACGGGGGTGACCACGGGGAGCCCGCGCAACTCGCATCGTGCTACCGGCGATCGATGGAAGTGGCCCGATCCGTGGGGGCGACCTCGATCGCATTCCCCGCCGTCTCGACCGGAATCTTCGGGTATCCACTCCGCGCCGCGGCCGAGATCGCGATCGCAACCGCGCGCGAGCACGCCACAGCGTTCAAGATTGTGCGCCTCGTCGCATTCGACGAGCCAACCCTGGCCACGTACCGCGAGCTTCTCGCGCGCAGCACATAGCCGTCAGCCCCGGCGTTCGACGGCAACTCAGCGCTCGGCGGGGCGTCCCACGTTGCTCCACGCGCGACCGAACCAACGTTGAACGCGGCTGGATCCGAACTCCTCCTTGTCCGCGGCGAGGGCTTCGGACGGTTCCTCGAAGGTCCCCTTGGGCGGCTGCCCGCTCACGAACATCACGTCGACGCGCGCAACCTTGTCGTCACCGAACTCGAGGTAGCACATGCCGCGCCCGTCGTACTCCGAGGAGCCGGTTGTGCCTCGGATGATCGCGGCGATGCGATCGGCGGCCACCGCCGCCTGGCCCTCGGAGAAGACGCCCGCCTTCGGCGTCCCGGCGCTCGTCACATCGCCGACCGCGAACACCCCCGGGTACGCGGTCTCCAGCGTCAGCGGGTTGACGGGGATCCATCCATCGACAGTCATCCCCGACTCGGCCACCACCGCCGGCACGCGGTGCGCGGGCACGCCGAGGAACAAATCGTAGGGCATCTCGGTGCCGTCCGCGAACCTGGCAACGTTCCGAGCAGGGTCGAGCTCGCGTACCAACCGCTCGGGGTACCACCGGATGCCACGCTCGGCGAACGCGACGAGCAGCGCCTCCGACGCGGCCGGCGATGGCGGGATGGGCACCGGCAGCGGCATCACGAGTGAGATCTCCGAGCGTTCCCGCAGTCCGCGCGCCGCCAAGTAATCGTGCATCAGCAGTGCCGTTTCGCTCGGAGCAGGCGGACACTTGAACGGCGTCGACGTGACACCGACGATGACTCGACCACCGTCGAAGTTCGCCAACACTTCACGGAGCGCGAACGCTCCTTCCACCGTGTAGAACTCGTGACCTCCCTCGCGCAACCCCGGCGTGGCCTCCGGGTGCAAGTCGGCGCCGAGTGCCACCACCAGGACCTCCGCATCGAAGGTACCCGCATCGGTCTCGACGCGCTTGGCGACAGGATCGATCGCGGTCACGGTCGTCTGCACGAACTGCACGCCCGGCTTGACGAGGTCGCGGTAGGGATGGTGGACCGCGTCGGGGAGCGTCCGACCGAACATGCCGTCGAGCTTCGAGAACCCGAAGATG
>JALYLU010000274.1 GCA_030774075.1 Actinomycetota bacterium
CTTCGCCGCCGGCCAGGCAGGGCGCGGGGAGGTCGCGTTACGTTCGGGGATCTTTCGACCAGGAGGGATGAACGTGGCGATCGAGGTGGTGCTGCTGGGCACCGGCAACCCGTTGCCGGACCGTGACCGCGCGGGCGCGGCGACACTCGTGCGCGCCGGCGGGCGCACGATGCTCGTCGACGCCGGTCGTGCGGTGTGCATGCGACTCGCGGCGGTGGGCGTGTTGCCGTTCATGCTCGATGCGGTGTTCCTCACGCACCTACACAGCGATCACATCTGTGACCTCAACGACGTTGTCACGACGCAATGGGTGATGAGCCCGGCTCCGAAGTCCTTGCGGGTCTTCGGTCCGCCCCGTACCCGTGAGGTGATGGACGGATTGCGCGCCATGCTGGGTCCCGACGTCCAATACCGACGCGCTCATCACGCCGATCTCACGTGGGAACCGCAGGTTGATGTCGTCGAGGTGAATCCGGGTGTTGTGCTCGACGAGGACGGCCTCCGGGTCATCGCGGCGCGGACGGATCACCGTCCGGTCGAGCCGACGCTCGGCTACCGGGTGGAGTTCGATGGCAAAGCCGTCGTCCTCGCGGGTGACACAGTGCCGTGCGCCGGCCTCGACGAGCTCTGTCAGGGCGCCGATGTCTACGTGCAGACGGTCCTGCGCGAAGACCTCGTGCGCATGGTCCCGATGCAGCGGTTCGTGGACACGATCGACTACCACTCGACCGTCGAGCAAGCGGCGCAGACTGCGGCCCGCGCCGATGTCGGCATCCTCGTGCTCACCCATCAGATTCCCACACCCGGGATCGGCACGGCAGACGAGTGGATCGCCGCCGCGCGTGAGCATTTCGCGGGCGACATCATTTTTGGCGAAGACCTCGCAACCATCTCCATCTGACAGGGAGACGACGGCGCAGCGACCGGAGGGGAGCGGAGCGTGGAGTCGACCCGGAAGGAGGGAGACGACGGCGCAGCGACCGGAGGGGAGCGGAGCGTGGAGTCGACCCGGAAGGAGGGAGACGACGGCGCAGCGACCGGAGGGGAGCGGAGCGTGGAGTCGACCCGGAAGGAGGGAGACGACGGCGCAGCGACCGGAGGGGAGCGGAGCGTGGAGTCGACCCCGAAGTTACGGAACTTACCGGCGCTACGCGAACTCATATGCCCGCGGGTCGGGCGTCTTCATCTCCTCGCGAAATCGGTTGAATGACCACGGCCACACCGCAGGGAGCCCGCGGTCGTCGAGGTACCAGCTTCGACACCCTGTGACCCACACCGTGCGCTTCGCGGCCTGCTCTCGCGCGCGCTCGAACTCCGCCAAGGCGTCGTGCGTCGCGCACACCTCGCGGCATGCGCCGGCGCGGATGCGCTCGATGAGTTGCATGACGTATCGGAACTGGATCTCGGCGACCTCGATGAGTGAGAAATTCCCGACCGGCCCATTGGGGCCGTTCAACATGAAGAAGTTCGGGAAATCGGGAATCGAGATTGACAGGTATGCCTCCGGGCGAGGGCTCCAGGCCTCTTCGAGCGTCGTGCCGTTGCGTCCGACGATGTCGATCGGTCGCATGAAGGCGTCGGCCTTGAACCCGGTCGCGAGCACGAGCACATCGAGCTCGTGGAGACGACCGTCCTTCGTGCGAACTCCGCGGGGCTCGATGCGCTCAATGGCGTCGGTGACGAGCTCGGCCTCCGGGCGCTGGATCGCGTCGTAGAAGTCGGGGGAGATGATGAGCCGCTTGCATGCGGCGCGGTAGTCGGGACGCAGCCGCTCGCGCAGCTCCGGGTCGTGGACATTGTTCTCGAGGTTCGCGAGGCACGCTTGCTCGATCATCTTGATCTCGGCTGACTCCGAGTCGACGACGGCATTCGCGAAGACGTCGAACATGTCCGACAGGTTCTGATGCAACCCCGCGAGCTTCTCGGGGTGCTCGCGAAACGCCGCACGCTCCTCGTAGGAGTAGGCCGGGTTCTCCTGCGGCATCACCCACTGCGCGGTGCGCTGGAACAACGACAGTTTCGCGACGCGATCGACGATCGCCGACGCGATCTGCACCGCGGTCGATCCGGTTCCGATGATGCCGACGCGTGCGCCGTCGAGCGGCACCCCGTGATCCCAGCGCGCGCTGTGGAACATCGCTCCGTCGAACGTGTCGAGTCCGTCGATGTCCGGATACTTCGGGTGGTGCAGCACACCCGTCGCCGCGACCACCACGTCGACGTCATCGCGATGTCCCGAGGCCGTCGTGAGATGCCACGTGCCGTCCGAGAACACGCAGCCGACGACCGCGTCACCGAAGCGGACACGCGGCACGACGCCGTGCTCCTCGGCGACGCGCTCGAAATACGCCTGGATCTCGGGACCGGGAGAGAAACGCTGGCTCCACTCCGGCGTGAGAGCGAAGGAATACGAGTACAAATGCGACGGCACGTCGCACGAAAGGCCCGGATACGTGTTCTCCCGCCACGTGCCACCAAGTCGGCTCGCCTTCTCGTAGACCGTGTAGTCGCTGTATCCGGCCTCGTTCAGTTTGATCGCCGCGAGGATGCCCGCCATCCCTGCGCCGATGACCGCGCACCGCAACGGGCGCGCTGCAAGATCCATGCGGGAGAGTTCATCACACCGGCCCGTGAGCGGCGCGAGCTCTCGAACGCGACGATGCCTCCCGGATGACGGGAGGCATCGTCTCACGGGGGCACGCCACTGGGAGGCGAGATCTCCGAAGCGCGCAGTCGAGCCGCGGTCCATCTCATTTGGCAAGTTGACCAGCGTTGATATTGGCTCAACGCAGTGCCGACGACGAGTCGCATCGTCGCGAGCAGATCGACACGAGGGCTCGTCGGAATGCGGTCATGGCGCGGCTTATGGTTCAACACGTGACGCGACGGTTCGGCGCCGAGGATCCCGACGGCGACGTCCGTCTGCCGTTGGGCGTTTTGCCGGCAACGAACGGCGAGTACGTCCCGGATGGACCGACGAGACGCGATCTCGACGTCGCGACCGCCGCGCTGAGGCACGCGGACGAGGCCGCCCGTGATGCGGGTATGGACCGGCGACGGTTCTTGCGGACTGCGGGTGGCGTCGCGGCCGTGCTCGCCACGATCGATCTTGCCGCGTGCAGTTCGTCCTCGCGGGCTGCGACGTCGACTTCGACCTCGACTTCGACTTCGACCTCGACCTCGACCTCGACTTCGACCTCCTCGCGGCCGGGTGGGTCGTTCACGGTGCCGCCGCCGCACGACATCGAGGCGTGCGAGCACGCATTGGGCGGCAACGGTGAGTTCGTCGTCGACGTGCACACGCATCACGTGATGCCGGACGGGCCGTGGACCAAGAACGCGCCCGACACGGTGGGCTTGGTCCTGGGCATGGTCCCGGACTGTGGTGCCTCGAACCGGCTCGAGTGCGCGAGCCGCGCCGCATACCTGCACGATCTGTTTCTCGGAAGCGACACGACCGTCGCGATGCTCTCGGACGTGCCGAATTCGGGCGCAGCGGATGCGCCAGTGCCGTTCCTCGATCAGTTGGGAACGCAGCAGCTCGCGGCGCAACTCACACACGGCGGGGCCGCACGTGTCCTCGTGCACAACGTGATTGCACCCAACTTCGGCGATTTGAATGCTCGGCTCGACGAAATGGAAGCCGCCGCGAACACCGGCAAGGTTGCCGCGTTCAAGGTGTACACCGCGTGGGGACCGAACCGGCGTGGCTTCGCGCTCGACGATCCTGCCCTCGGACTTCCGGTCATCCAAAAGGCTCACGATCTCGGTGTGAAGGTCCTCATCGCGCACAAGGGTCTGCCGCTCGTGCGATTCGATACGGCGCACAACCGCCCCGACGACATTGTCGCAGTTTCACGCCAGTTCCCCGACATGCAGTTCCTCGTATTTCACGGGGCGTGGGACAAGAACCATGTCGAAGGCCAATACAGCCCGAACGCGGGCATCGGTATCGACACCTTCCTGCGTGCGCTCGACAATCACGCGGTACCGGCCAACGACAACGTGTGGGTCGACGTCGGGACCGTCTGGCGCGAGGTGCTGCGGAATCCGACCACCGCCGCGCACACGCTCGGCAAGCTGCTCATGCGCGTCGGCGAGCACCGAGTGCTCTGGGGAACCGACGCGATCTGGTACGGCTCACCACAGGCCCAGCTCCAGGCGTTTCGTGCCTTCACGATCTCCGACGAGTTTCAGCAGCGATTCGGCTACCCCGCGCTCACCGACACGATCAAAGCCCAAGTGCTCGGGCTCAATGCCGCCCATCTCTTTCACCTCGACCCCCACGCCACCAGTTGTGCGCTCGCGACCGACCCCATCGCCGCGGCCCGCACCACCGCCGCACACCTACGCGACGAAGGCGTACTCCCCGCGGCCGCACGACCCAACGGCCCCACCACCCGCCGCGAGATGCTTCAGTGGCTCGCGTCCCCGGCCACCCGCTGGACACCGTTGTGAGCTCGGGGTCGCCGGCGCCGGCCTACCGGTAGCGGCGGCGGAACAACGTGTACGCGACGGGGCCGGCGAGAATCGGCAACCAGTACGACGCCAATCGGTAGAGCAACGTTGCGAGGACCGCTTGTGCCGGGTTCACGCCGGCAAGCGCGAGCGTGCCGGTGAGGCCGGCTTCGACGAGCCCCAACCCGCCCGGTGTGATCGGGACCATCGAGAGCAACGTCGCCGTGGTGTACGCGAGGAGCGCGAGCGACGGTTTCGGTAGGCCGCCGACCGCGGCCAGGGCCGCGAACAGCGCGAGGAAGTCGAAGCCGAGCCGGCACGCGGTCGCGACGAGCGCTTCCCGCCAGCGCTCACCGAGGACCTCGCGGATGCTGTTTCGCTCCCCGACGAGCCTCGCAGGGAGATTGGTCGTCCTTGGGCGCTTGCGGAACACTCGATATCGGAAGACTTCGATGAGTCGGCCGATGCCGACCAGCAGCGGGTCCGTCGTCAGCAGGAGCGCGCCGAGTCCGGCGACGAGGACGAACCCGGCGATGCCGAGGAATGCCGTCTGCGCGAGCCCGCGATCGACACGCGCGCCGGCCAGGATCGTCGGGAGCGTCAGAACCGGGAGGAACAGGATGCTCGCGGTCTGCAGCAAGGAGAACGCCGTGAAGCCGGAGATCGCGGTCGTGGTGTCCGCGCCGGCCTGACCGAGGAGACGTAGCTGCAACGTCGCGCCCGCGGCCGCGCCGCCCGGCACGACCTGGCTCATGGCGTTCCCCGCCAGCTGCGACGTCGCGACGGCGAACCACGCGTGCGTACGGAGCGCGATTCGTTGGAGCGTGATCGCGCTCGCGAAGCTCAACACCTCGCACGCGACGATGACGACCAGCCACACCGGTGCGACGCTCGAGACTCTCGGCCACGAACCGAAGACCTCGACGATGCTCGGCGCGACGATGTGGAACGAGATCGCCGCGACGACGAGCATCAGGATCCGCGGGACGCTGAAGTAGTGATGCCTCGGACCTCGATCCGCGCCGGTCGCGCTCACCGCGTCACGACCGCCGGGTCTGTCGAGGCACCACCCCCGTATACCACGACCCGGCGACCAGGAACCGCACCGGCTCGGCGCGCCGAGAAGACCCGGCGCGGCGCGGGTCTCGTGCGGGGGATGATATGAGGATGAGCATCGCGGAAACCTCGAAGGCCGCGCGCCCTCCGGGTCCGAGCCTGCGGGTGGCGATCGCGCTCATGGTCGCGGGCACCGCCATTGCGATCCCGACGTTCATTGCCGGCGTCGCTCCGATCGTGCGCACGATGAGGACCCCGATCCGATTCGATGCGCCGAGCACAGTCCGAGTGCATCTCGGCAAGGCCACCTACATGCTGTACGAGGACACCGGCCGGAGCTCGATCGGCTCGCCCTTCTCCTCCCCGGGCAGCGTCACGATGACGCCCGGCGACGTGACGGTCGCGGCGGCCGACCATACGAACGTCGAGGTATACGACCGCGGCACGATTCGAGAGACGCTTTCGAGCGGAGGTGATCAATTCGTCGGCGCGGCCCGCTTCACGACACCCGCGTCCGGCGACTACACGGTCAGTGTGCGTAGCACGACGCGCAAGGCGATCCTGATCGCGCGTCCGCTCAGCGACACCGTCGGGTCGGTGCTCGGTTGGTTCGCTCTGACCGGGCTCGGCGGCATCGTCTTGTTCGTCGGTGTCGTGCTGCTGATCCTCGGGTCGGTGCGGCGCGGCCGAGCGCGGAAGGCGTTCGCGTACGCCGCAACGCCTTCCCCTGGGTGGCACCCTGACCCTTGGGGATCGGGGCGCTGGCGGTATTGGGACGGTTACCGGTGGACCGAGCACGTGCAGTGACTCTCGGCTTCAGACGAACTTCCAGACCAATCAGATCCCGGTGAGGCCGCCGGGTCCTCGCGGATCGAGGAGCCCCAGCGCGCGCGGGGTGTTTCCGTCGCGTGCCGCGGCGTCGACCGCGCGGGCGCGCACCAGCACTTCGTCGAGGAGCCGGCGACCGTCGGCGTCGATCAACGACAGGTCGTCGGAGACGAGCACGAGCCCGCCCGACGCGCCGACCGTCTCCGCCCAGCGCGCGGCAGTTTCCCGAGAGAGGCGCGTCTCGCGGTTGCGGAGCATGATGCAATCGGGATCATTCGACCAGAGTCGACGGTGCATGAAGCTACGAGTGCAGGTGTTCACGTACGCGTGCTTCGTCGCCGCAGTGGTCTCCTCGTACGCGGGCTGGCGCTCGCGGGCGTCGGCGGGCGCATCCCACCAGGGTGCGACGTCAGCCCCGATGCGCATGCCGTCGACCAATCCGACCACGGCGCCGATTTGCGCGCCGCATCCGAGGATGAAAACGTCGTCACCCGCTCCCCTGCGGATCGCGTCGTAACC
>JALYLU010000275.1 GCA_030774075.1 Actinomycetota bacterium
ATGCCGCGGTCGTCGACCAGGCCGTACATGTTGACGTGGCCCAGCCCCGGCATCCAGATCGGCAGCTGCATGCGCAACACACCCGGCGCGACCTCGGTCACCTCTTCCGACGCGGGCTCCTGTTCCTGCCTCGGAGGACGCGCGCGCGGCCGGGTATCGGTCATGCCGGGCAGGGTATCCCGCGCCCGCGGAGACCGGATCTCCGGTCAGGCGTAAGCGAGCGGCGCCAGCTTCGCCCATGGACGATTCGCCTCGGACACCGCACCGCACGCCAGGACGACCACCTCGTCGTCGCGGCGGGCGACGGCTTGCAAGCCAACGGGCAGGCCATCGGACGCGCAGCCGACCGGGATGCTCACGGCAGGCATGCCCGAGATGTTGAACGGAGCGGTGTAGGGCACCGATCCCATCCCCCCGACCTTCTGCCCGCCGATCTCCGTGGGCGGCGGGCCCTCGGCAACGAACGCGGTCGTCGCGGTGCTCGGCGTCAGCAACAGGTCGACCTCATCGAACACGACCCCGATGGCCTCCAGCAGCTCGAAGCGGCGCCGCAGTGAACGCATGAGCTGTTCCGAGTTGATGCTGTCGACCGCCCGCAGACCGGCGCGCGACACAGGAGTGACGTCGTCCCAGCGATCACGCGCCGCTTCGAGATGGTTGGCCGCCGTGTCGAGGGAGGAGATCAATCCCCATGCACCCCCGGGTCGGGGAAGGCGTACGTCGACGTCGACGAGCTCGATACCCGCGTCGGCGCACAACGCGAGCGCCGCTTCGTATGCGAGCTTCTCCACCTCGGGATCGCATACCGCGAACCCGAGCGTCGACGACCATGCGGCGTGCTTGCCGCGGAGCTGCGCAACGGCATCGCCCGAGACGATCGCAGCCTCGTAGGAACGCGCGGGACGCGGGAGCGACGTCGGGTCGCTGTTCGTCGGCCCCGCGATCGCGTCGACGTAACGAGCCGCGTCACGTACCGAGCGACACATCGGTCCCGGCACCGAGGTAAGCCCGCTGTCGAAGTTGCCGGCCGAGCCGACTCGGCCGAAGCTCACCTTGAAGCCGAAAAGACCGCTGTACGAGGACGGGATGCGAATCGATCCACCACCGTCGCTACCGGTGCAGATCGGCACCATCGCCGACGCCACCGCGGCCGCCGAGCCGCCGGACGAGCCGCCGGGAGTGCGCTCGGGATTCCACGGATTGCGGGTCGTGCCGTGCAGGTACGTGCGCGTCCAGTTGGTCGAACCGAATTCGGGCGATGTCGTGAGACCGACGAGCACCGCGCCCGCGGCCTTCAGCCGGGCCGGCTCGGTGCCGTCGCGCGTTCCAACCGCGTCGCGATAGAGGAGCGAAGCGTGCGTGTCGGGCCAGCCTGCGACCTGTACGAGCTCCTTCACGCCCATCGGGACGCCGGCCCAGCGTCCAGGGTCGTCGCCCCGCGCGACGGCCGCGTCGATCGCCGCGGCGCGAGTACGTGCGCCCTCGAGATCGAGATAGCAGAACGCGTTCAGCTCCGGGTTGAGCTTCTCGATCCGCTCGACGAACACGTCGAGCAGATCGGTCGAACGCCGATCACCGCCTCGAACCGCGTCGGCCAGTTCCCACGCGTCCTGTTCCCAGACTTCGGTCACGATTCCCCCCGCTCTTGTGCGACCTTCCGCAATTCCGTGAACGCGTCGTCGATGCCGCCGGCGAGGACCTCGATGTCGGCACACGCGTCGCGATCGCCCCACACCCCGAAATGCAGGGTCCCGTCGTACGACAAGATGCCGACAACCACTGACAGGTTCCGGGTCAGCGGCACGATCGGGAACGATTCCACCAACCGCGCGCCCATCATGTAGAGCGGGAACTGTGGCCCCGGCACGTTCGTCACGACCAGATTGAAGAACGGCTGACGGTGGACGACGCGCGCCGCGAGGCTCATGAGGGTCGGGGCGACGTATTCGGTCATCCCGAGCAACATCTCGGCGCCCACCGCCTGGCGCCGTTCCTTGAGGTCGGCCGTCTGCGCGGAGATCGCGTGCAGTGTTTCGAGGGCGGGCCGGTCGTCGACCGGCAGGTTGACGAACATCGCCGAGACCTTGTTCCCGAGGGAACCACGTTGGTCTTCGGAGCGCACCGAGACCGGGCAGAGCGCGCGCAGCTGCAGGTCTTCGGTTTCGTCGGCGCGGTGGATGAACAGCCGCCGGAGCCCGCCCGACACCCCGGCGAGCACGACGTCGTTGACGGTGCCGCCGAGCCCACGGCGGATCTCCTTGACGTCGGCCAGTGGGATGCGGACGACCGCCAGGCGCCGATGGCGGCCAGTGCGGGCGTTGATCGACGTACGCGGCGCGATCGCGTCACGCGTCACCATCGTGCTCATCGACCGCGCGAGCTCGTACGCACGCTCGAGCGCGTGACGCGGGCCGCGCAACATCGATCGGACGGAGCGCACTATCTCCGCGGGCTGCGTGAGGCGTTCTCGCAGCGTGTCGAGCAGCAGTTGCGAAGCGCTCGGCGCGGGCTCGGGCACCCAGTCGGCCACGACCGGCGGCGTGAACTCGGGACTCGTGTCGAGCAACAAGGTCGCGACGTCGACACCCGACACGCCGTCGATGAGCGCGTGGTGCGTCTTCTGCAGAACGGCGACGTTGCCGCCCTCGAGTCCTTCGACGAACCAGATCTCCCACAGCGGGCGATCGCGGTCGAGCAGACCCTCCTGAATGCGCGTCGTCAGCGCGACGAGCTGTTCCCACGATCCCGGCCGGGGTAGGGCGGTGTGCCGCACGTGATAGGTGATATCGAAGTCGTCGTCGTCGACCCAGATCGGCCGGCCCTGCTCGTACGGCACGAACCTGAGCCGGCGGCGGAACCGCGGCAAGAGGGGAAGCCGCGACATCACGAGGTCGCGCACTTCACCGATCCGGAACCGACCGTCGGCGTCGAGGAACGGCGCGCCCTCGAAGACGCTCACCGCGCCCACGTGCATCGGGTATTCGGGCCGCTCCATGTGCAAGAAGCTCGCATCGAGCGAGGTGAGACGGTCGTTCGCGTTCATCTTCGGCCGATCGTAGGGCGCACGCTCGCTACGGTCTACCGGGTGGATCTCGTCCCGACCGCCGTATGGAGGATCTCGCCCGAGTTGGTGCTCGCGCTCGACGAACATCTCGGGTTGCCCGTCGACAGCTACGTGAACGGTTCGCAGACTTGGCTGGTCGGCGACGAGCCGAACGATGTGCCGAACGATGTGCCGAACGATGTCAAGGAGACCGGGGATACCGCGATGATCCTCGAGTTCCGGCTGCACCCCGTGTCGGGATACCGACCACCCGCGGGCTGCTCGCACTACGACCTCTGGGAGACGGTCGTCACTCAACTCTCGCTGGGAGCCGGCGCGCAGGAGCTGCGACTCGGCAACGAGGCGCGCCCACTCGACGGGCTGTGGGACGGCCTCGAAGCCTTCCCCGCGTACGGTGACGAGATCGAACCCGCCCGGCTGGCGGCCGTCGCCACCGCGGCGCTCGCGATCGCGCCGGATCGCGCCGGGCTCGTCGACCACGAGGCCATCGGCGATGCCTGGGAGCGCGCGAACGGCAAGGTCTCGATCGTCGGGCTCCTCATCGACCAGCTCACGTCGCGAGCGGGTTGACGAGAAGCGGGTTCAGGCTTGGCCGCGCCAGGTCGGGTCGCGGGGCGGGTCGAACCAGGTCTCGACCGGCTCGCCGTCGATCGCGCGGAACGCCAGATCGAGCCAACGGTGGGCGCCGGCGAGCGGCTGCGGCATCGCGTCTCGTGCGAAGAAGCCGACTGCGCTCGTCTCGAGCGGATGTCCCTTCAGCTCGCCGCCGATCATCCGGCAATGGAAGACGAGCGAGTACATCGGCACGCGGGCGAAGCCGAGACGGAGGCCGTCGAGCACCGCGATCAACGAGACCGGTTCGCACTCGACGCCGGTCTCCTCGAGCACTTCCTTGATCGCGATCTCCGAGGCCGAATATCCGACGTCGGCCCAGCCGACCGGGTACAGCCACCAGCCGGAATCGGCGCGCTGCGTCAGCAGGATCTCACCCTGATCGTTACCGACGACCGCCGCCACCGCGACCTTGGGAGTGACGTAGCCGGCGACACCGTCGCCGACCGTGCTCAGCCACTCGTCGAACAGCACATCGGCTTCGGCTTCGTTGATCGCCGCCGCGCGGATGTCGGCCGCGACCTTCAGGACCTCCTCGAACCGCTCCCGTTCGTAGAGGCTCTGCGTGAATCCGAGTCCCGTGCGTGCGATCCCCGCCAGCGCCTCTGCCCACCGCAACATGTCCGCCGCGGACTCGGCAAAGTCCTGTGTGCTCATGCGGCTCGAACCCTAGCCAGTCAAACGATCGACGAGCGCGGCCCGCAGCTGCGCGACCGCGTCGGCGTCCTCGATCTTGCACGCGTTCGAATCCCGTACATAGAACACGTCGACGACCCGCTTGCCCGAGGTCGCGACCTTCGCGATCCGCACGTCGAGGGCGAGTTCGGTGAAGGCAGAGGCCAGCCGGTAGAGCAAACCGATGTCGTCGTCGGCGTGCACCTCGACGACGGTGTCGGTCTCGGATTCCTCGGAGTTCACATCGATGCGCACCTCGGGAGCCGCGCGCGTGCCGAGTCCCGCGTAGGCACGGCGCCGTTCGTCGACGCGCACCGCGAGGTCGAGCTCGCCGGCCAGCGCGCGCTCAATTGTCTGCGTGACGCGCGCGCCGTCGTCGTCGTCGACGCGACCGAACGGGTCGGCACCGCGGAATACGTCGAGCGCGTAACCGTCGGTCGTGCCGAACAACCTCGCTTCGAGCACGTCGAGCCCGCAGACGGTGAGGGCACCGGCCAGGGTCACGAGCAGTCCGGGGCGGTCGTCGGCAACGACGGTAATCGCGACCTGGCCGCCGTCGACCCGCTCGCAACGAACGGTAGGGGAATCGCGCAGCAGCGACTCGTGCACACACATGGTGTCGACGTCGAACGCGAGGACATATTGCTCGGGTAGCCGCGCGAGGAAGACCCCGGCGCGATCCTCGCCGAGACGCTCCCGGAGCGCGTCGCGGCGATCCGCCGCAACCGCTTTCGCCTCTCCGCGCTCGATCGCGGTCGCGGCCTTCACGAAGAGGTCCCGGACGAGCGCGGCCTTCGACGGGCTCCACGCGGCCGGGCCCGTCGCACGGGAGTCGCCGATGGTCAGCAGATAGAGCAGGCGCAGGCGCTCGGCGTCGCCCGCGCAGGCCGCCGCGAAGTTGTCGGCCACTGATGCATCGGAGAGATCGCGCCGGGTCGCGACTTCCGCCATGAGGAGATGGTTGCGAACGAGCCACGGCACGATCTCGCGGGCTTCGCTGTCGAAACCCATGCGGCGAACGATCCGATCAGCCGTCTCCTCGCCGACTTCCGAATGATCGCCGGGCATGCCCTTCGCGAGGTCGTGCAACAGCGCGCCGAGCAACAGCAGCTCCGGGCGGCGGCAGGCGCGCGCGACCACGGCGTCGACATCGACCTCGCGACCGGACGGGTGGTGCACCTCGCCGGCATCGAGAAGGCGCGCGCACTGCGCAACCGCTTCGAGCAGATGACGATCGACGGTGTAACGGTGGTACGCATTCCGCTGCGGCCGCGACCGAACGTGTTCCCATTCGGGCAGGAGCCGGACCAGTACGCCCTCGTGGTCGAGCGCCTCGAATACCGGCACCGCGTGCTCACCCGAACGCAGGAGACGAACGAAGCCGGCGCGTTGCCACACGTCCCAGGTCGGCTCGCCCGTGGCCCGCAGCCGCGTCAACGAGGTTCGGTCGAACGGCACCGCGTGCTCGGCCGCGGCGCACGCGGCCTCGAGCATTCGCAACGGAGGTACCGACCCGTCGGAGTCGGTATCGACGTGCACGCGTCCCTTGCCTAGCCAGACGCCCTCGGCCAGCGCTTGGTCGACGTGCGCGCCCTTCGCGCCCGGGCGGTCGAGCAGGTCGCGCACGCGCGACCACACGTCGCCTGCGATCCACGCGATCTCGCGCGCCGCGCGCGCGAGATCGTGAACGAGCGAGTCAGCCGACTCGAAGTCGAGCTGCGCGGCGACCGCGTCCTGTTCCTGCAGGGCGACACGGTCGGAGCGCGAGTTGGTGACCCGCTGCAGCGCGACCCGGATGTCGAGCAAGAGCTCGCGGCCGCTCTCGACCCGGGCGAGGTCGTCAGCCGTCAGGAAGTCGAGATCGAGCAGCGTCGAGCAACCGCCCGGCGCGCCCAACGTCCAACCGCCCCACTCGAAGGCCTGCACGTCGCGCAAGCCCCCGGCGCCCTCCTTGAGATCGGGTTCGAGCATCTCGGCGATCGCGCCGGGCCGCTGCCGCCGAAGTTCGGCGGTATCGGCAAGCACGGGCAGGACGCGTGCGCGGCGACGCGCCGCGAGCTCGCGCGCCTTGCGTTCGAGCTCGACGGCGAGATCGCGCGCGCCCGCGATGACACGAACGTCGAGCAACGCCGTGAGCGCGTCGAGGTCGTCGGCGGCAAGCGCGATCGATTCCTTGATCGTGCGGGCACCGTGGCCGGTGACGAAGCCCGCGTCCCAGAGCGGATACCACAGCTGCTCGGTGGCCGATCTCACCGTGTCGGCGCTGTGGCGGCCGCGCAGGTTGTGCACCAGCAGGACGTCGATATCGGAGCCCGGACAGAGCTCGCGCCGCGCGTACGAGCCGAGGCCCACAAGCGCGACCTCGCCGGATTGGTCCAGGTCTCCGAAGGCTTCGACGAGCGCGGCATCGACCGCGTCGGCGAGGGCGGCGCCGAAGGCGCGCCCCCGCAATGCCAGGTCGGCGAGCAGCACCGCGCGCGCGTCGCGCAACCGCTCGGAGATGAGT
>JALYLU010000276.1 GCA_030774075.1 Actinomycetota bacterium
CATCCGGACCTCGATCGGCGGAAGCGGCGGACCTCCAGGCGGCGACCCCGACACGAGATCGTCGCGTGCGTCGACGTCGCTGGCGTGGATGAGGTCCCGTTCCCTGGTGCCCTCGAGCTCGGCGGGTTGATAGCCCAGCGCGTCGGACACCGACGGGCTGCAGTACGTCAAGATCCCGTCGGCGTTGCGGACGAGGACGATGTCGCGCAGACTCGAGAGCAGCGCGTGGTCGCGGCTTTCGCCCAAATGTTCGGGCACGCCGAAGCGAGTCGTGGTCCTCTTCGTCGAAGCGGCGCGATCGTCGAGTCCGCTCGCTGGACCCCTGCGCGTCGATCGCCCCATACGTCGCTACTCCATGCGGTACCGAACCGGAAGTGAGAGCGCGTCGCGGGGTCTGGGCGAGACGCAGAGTTCAAGTTACGACGACCTGACCGCGGAACGAATCCGCTGATTCCCGTAATCGCGGCCGGAAAGGCCGCAGCGGAACGCGCTCGACCGACTGCGTGCGGTGTGTTGTCACGTACCAGTGACGACCTCGTCACGCTCCGAGACAATGGTGGGACCGATGCCGAGGCGAGTCATCGAGCAGGAGGCATTGACATGAGGAACGGCACATGACACCCGGTCATTCGCGTGGGCCCAGACGATCGCGGCCGTGCGGGAGTAGCCGACCGACACGCGTCGCGATCACGAACGGCGACAACCTGTCCCATTGGGTCAGCGTGACGTGTCCGGCGTGTGGTGTCGTGCGAGTGCGGGCCGATCGCGTCGTCGTCCGCAACTGCATCGACGATCAAAGCTGGTCCTATCGCGCTCGTTGCTCCAGCTGCGATACCACGTTCGTCGGCGCGACTCCGGCATCGCTCGCGCGCCCGGCAGTCGCGGCCGGTCTTGCGATCGAGCTCTGGACGCTTCCCAAGCCGAGCGCGCGACGAACCGGATCGCCGCTGCGCGCCGTCGACGCGCTGGAGCTCCATCTCGCGTTGCTCGAACCGGATTGGTTCGACGAGCTGGCTCGGGTGGAACCGCTCGGCGAAGGCTGATCGCATCCGGCATGGCCGAAAGCCGCGATCAGGGTCATGCGGGACACGGATGCCGGCGCGGAAGTCACCGAATGTCCCGGGCGCCGTTCCCGCTCTCGGCGCTTCGCGCCGGGCCGCTCGGGCCCCGCTCGCTGCTCGGCGGGATACCCGCCTCGCGACGCTCACTCAGGTCAAGGGGTGGGTTCGGTCACCCGATATGGCTCGCGTGACTCGGATTCCGCTCAGCGAAGCCGCGCGCGCGGCGTGCCTCGACCAGGTCATGCGCGCGCTCTGGCGGAGCTCGCTCTTCGGGATCCCCGCTTCGTCGTTGCTCGCGGTGATTCTCGGGAGCTCGGTTCCATTCTCACGACGGGTCGCCTTCGTTGTTCTCGTGTCGGTCGCGGACATCGTCACCATGCTGTGCACCGGTCGGTATCTGGGCCGGCGGCGCCGGGGCGAAGTTCTGAACCGCTACGCGGTCGGCCTGCTCTGCACGGTGTTGGTCGCCAGCGCTTGGGGATCGCCGGCGGTGTTCGCGCTACCAGGTGCGCAGAACGTCGAGCTGCGAGCGGTGTACATGCTCTTCGTGTGTGGTATTTCGGCGACCTACGTCGTGGGGACGGCTGCGCGCCGTCTCTACTTCTATGCGTCTCAGATCCCGTTGCTCCTGCCGGTCGCCATCGTGTTCATGACGTCGGCCGACCGCGTGACGCAACTGCTCGGTCTCGCGGTGCCGATCTATTTCGTCGTGATGGCTTCCCAACATCACGAGGTTCACGCCGTGGTGGTCAGTGAGCTGCAACTGCGCGAGCACAACGACGAGGCCAATGCGCGCCTTCGCGAGGCGAATGCGCAGCTCACCCGTCGGGCGTTACGCGACGAGCTCACCGGCCTCGCCAACCGGGCGGCATTTGTCGAGACCTTGCAGCGTGCGGTCGCGGTCGCGCGTCGGCAGGGCACGATCGTGGGCGTGCTGTATTTCGACATCGACCGGCTCAAGGTGGTGAACGACTCGCTCGGGCACGGCGCCGGCGACATGCTCCTCGTCGAGATCGCGCAGCGGGTGCATCGACTGCTGCGGAGCACCGATGTCCTCGCGCGTCTCGGCGGAGACGAATTCACCATGTTGCTCGACAAGCTCCACAGCACTGGGGAAGCCGTCGTGATCGCCGAGCGAGTCGCCCAGTCGTTCGTCGAACCGTTCGAGATCTGTGGCCGACCGATCAACGTCTCCGCGAGCATCGGAGTCGCGACGAATCGCGACACGACGGACGATGCCGAGTTGCTCCTGTCGTTTGCGGACGCGGCGCAGTACCGCGCGAAACAGAGCGGCCGGAACCGCACGGAGGTGTTCGACGTCAAGCTGCGGACGGCTATCGAGTCGCGGCTCGACGACGAGCATGCCCTGCGCGACGCGATCGCCCAAGGTCGGATCGTTGCGTGGTACCAGCCCGAGGTCGACCTGCGGACGGGTCTCTTTGTCGGCGCCGAGGCGCTTGCGCGCTGGGATCACCCCGAGCGAGGAATCCTCGATGCCGGGAAGTTCATTCCGCTCGCGGAGGAGACCGGACTCGTGCTCGCGCTCGACGATGCGATCGTCCAGAGCGTGGTCGCGACCCGAGCGCAGCTGGCCGCCGCCGGTCTCGCCGACACCTTTCGGATCTGGTGCAATGTGTCCGCCAGCCGCCTGACGCGCGGGATGCCGGCTGAGCAGCTCGCGCGACTCTTCGAGCGCACGGGGTGTGACCCGAACCTCGTCGGCCTCGAGATCACCGAGACGGGGGTGCTGGGCGACGTGGTCGCGGCGGCACGTGAGATCGCAGCCGTCCGGGAGCTCGGTGTCAAGATCGCGCTCGACGATTTCGGCACCGGGCATTCGTCGCTCACGCTCTTGCGCTCGCTCACGATCGATCGGGTGAAGATCGACCGTACCTTCATCTCCGAGTTCACGCGCGACTCGCGCGACACAGCCATCGTCCGACGAGTCATCGCGCTTGCCCACGACCTCGGCCTCGACGTGGTCGCCGAAGGGGTCGAGACCCCCGAGCAGGCCCGTCTCCTCGTGGCGCTCGGGTGCGCCCGGGCTCAGGGACATCTCTGGGCGAAGGCCGTTCCGATCGGCGAGCTCCGCGTTCGGCTGGACGCCCAGCAGCGCGACGCCGTCGTCGCCGTGCACGATCCCGACTCCGGCGTCGCGAGGTAGCGTTTCGCTCGAACCGATCGCGGAGGTGACGTGCAAGACCGAGGGTTGGAGCCCGCGAGCAGGTACACGATCATCTCGGTCGATGGGCATGCGGGCGCCGCGCTGTCCGACTACAAGCCATACCTCGCGTCGCGATGGCACGACGAGTTCGATGACTGGGCCGACGCGTACGTCAACCCGTTCGCCGATCTGCTTGCCTCGACCGCGTACCGGAACTGGGACAGCGAGCGACGCCTCGACGAGACGGAATCGCAAGGCGTCGTCGCCGAGGTGCTGTTCCCGAACACCGTGCCGCCGTTCTTCGCGCAGGGAAATCTCACCGCGCTGGAGCCCGCGGCCGCCGATTACGAACGACGCTTCGCGGGCCTTCAAGCCCACAACCGTTGGTTGGCCGACTTCTGCGCAGCCGCGCCGGGCCGGCGCGCCGGGCTTGCGCAGATTTTTTTGAACGACGTCGACGACGCGCTCGGCGAGGTTCGCTGGGCGAAGGAGAACATGGACGTGTTCGGCGGCATCCTGTTGCCGAACGTCGCGCCGAACTCCGCGCTGCCGCCGTTGTGGGATCCCGCTTACGAACCGCTCTGGGAGCTGTGCGAAGAGCTGGACGTCGTGTTGAACGTGCACAGCGGCAGCGGCCTGCCCGACTTCGGCGAGCACGAGGCTGCGCGGGCGATCATGTTGATCGAGCTCGCGTGGTTCGCGCATCGCGCGGTGTGGCACCTGATCTTCGGTGGCGTGCTCGAACGCCATCCGAGCCTGCGCGTCGTGCTCACCGAGCAGGGTACCGGTTGGATCCCGCGCGGCGTCGAAACGCTCGACTGGTTTCACCGCCGTATGACTCACGGCGGTGCGGCCGAGGCCGTGTTCTTCGGCGCGGTCGCCGGGAGCATGTCGTTGACGCCGAGTGAGTACTTCCGTCGCAACTTCTGGGTGGGCGCGAGCTTCTTGCGTCCTTCGGAGAGCGAGTTGCGCTATGAGGTCGGTGTCGACCGCATCATGTGGGGAGCCGACTATCCGCATTCGGAAGGCTCGTATCCGTATACGACGGAGGCGCTCCGTTGCGCGTTCGCACCCTGTCCGCCCGAAGAAACGCGCATGATGCTCGAGACGACCGCGGCCGACGTCTACGGATTCGACCTCGAGATGCTGCGGTTGATCGGCGACCGGGTCGGTCCTACGGTCGCCGAGGTGCTCGTGCCACTCGATCCGGCCGACTATCCCGCCGACTCCACGTGCAACGCGTTCGACGCGGACCAGGTCGTCAAGTCGTGGTGATCGAAGAGGCTTTGATCAGCCGTTCCACGCGACCTGGTACTCGTCCTTCCACCACTCGGCGCGTCGGATCTCGTCGGGTGAGGTGACGAGGCCGACGTCCTGGCCGAGATCGTCCGGTGTGGGGCCGATGCGCTCCGCGATCGGGCGGAGTGCATCGAGATCGAAGCCGTAGCACCGTGCCGCGGTCTCGCCGAGCAGCCGGCGTGTGTCCTCGACCGGAACGTCGCCGAAGTCGCTGCGCAGTCGCGCGATCGTGTGGGGCCACGTCCCTTCGGGATGCGGGTAGTCGGTGCCCCACATCGCGACACCGCAACCGATCGTGTGCCGGCGACGGATCTCCTCCTTCGACATCGTCGACGCACCCACGAAAATGTTCGTGCCGAAGTACTCCGACGGGAGCTTCGAGAGGATGCCCGTCATGAGCGCGGCCAACTTCTCCGTGGTGTGTCCACCGCCGAAGTACTGGTCCCACTTCCATTTCATGTCGGCGACCCAGTAACACGCGCCTTCGGTCACGACGAATTTCAATCCGGGGAAGCGCTCGAAGGCGCCGCTGAAGAGGAGGTGCGCGATGGGCCGGTGCGTCCAGAAGACGACCTCCGCGAGATAGATACCGATGAACTCGTTCATCTCCTCCCGCGGTGCCTCACCCGAATGCGTGTGCACGGGGAGCGCGGCGGCCTGGCACGCGGCCCAGACCGGGTCGTACGAGGGATGGTTGTACGGCAAATGATCGCGCCACATCGTGGGGATCATGATCCCGCCGATACCGGGTTTGTCGGCGAGCCATTCGATCTCCGATACCGCGCGCGCGACGTCGTGGCAGATCGGCACCAGTCCGACTCCCGCCCGGCGCTCCGGGCTTCCGGCGCACAGCTCGACGAGGAAGCGGTTGTGCGCCCGGGCGCCCGCGAACGCGAGCTCGGCGTCGTCGATCATGCCGGCCGAGAGTCCGGCGCCGAAGGGCGGCGACTCCATGCCGGTGATCGCGTCGGCATCGGGGAAGATGACCTCGGCCGCGACGCCGTCGGCATCCATCTCCTTGTCGCGTTGGGCCGGGTCGTACGCGCCGCGCAGGCCCTCCTCGTGAGTCGTTTCCCAATTGGTGATGTAGTCGTAGTTCAAAACCATCTGCTCGTCGCGGTTCGCCTGGCGCTCCGCGAGGAAGTCGTCGAACTGGGCGAGGAAGCGACTGTCGAGATACGGCCGGTACTCCTCGCAGGGAAGTCCCGCGTGCGCATCCGCCGAGATGATCGTGTAGGGCTGCGTCTTATGGGTCGGCTCCACGCTCCGCTCCCCTCCGGTCGCTCCGCTGTCGCCTCCCTTCATTTCGCGCCCTTCGCCCCCAACACCGACAAGTCGTCGTAACGCTGATGCACATAGGGGAGGAGCCAGTCGGCGGGAACGCGCTCGACCACCTCGCCCGCTTGCGTCGTCGCAACCTGCGCGTACTGCATGGAGACGATCCGACCGACCGGGATGTCGGCGATCGGGTCGAGCGGCGAGTCGTGCAGCGTCAAGGTGCCGTCGATCGTGCGGCCGTCGCGCGCCTCCTCGTGACGGCGCACGTGCACGAGCGCGGGCTCGGTGTCGAAGCCCTTGCCGTCGGGCGAAGGGCTGATCTTGAAGTAGAAGTCGACCTTGTCGCGGGCGGGAATGTCGACCGACGCGCCGAGCGATCCGTCGACGACCGCCAACGGGAAGCCCATGCGGTCGAAGCGCGCGTGCAGGTGATCGCCATTTCGCTCGATCGATACACCACCGATCTTCTTGGGCTCGCCGTACGTCTCGCGACCGCCGACCGTCGCCTGCTCCGTCGTCATGGGCATGAACAGCGCGTACTCGCCCTCGACGCTTCCGTGCCGGGCCCTGACGCCGAACCATCCGGCTCCGAACACCGGGATGCCCGTGCCCATGTCGACCGTGGCGAACCGGATACGGGCCCGGGAGTCCGACGGCTCGAGGGGCGGTGGCAGAACGGCTCGGATCGCGTCGGTGTCGGTTTCCCACACGACCGTCACGGCCGTCGACCAGATCTGCCTCGACGTCGCTTCGACCTCGCGGTTGCGTTGTTGCTCGGGTGGACGAGCGCCGTATCGAATCGTCATGATCGAGAGTCTTCCACGGCCACCCGGGCCTCGGTAGGGCGCAACGCGGTAGGGAGAGGAATCGTGCACGCGGTCGAGGGAAAGGTCGCAGTCGTCACCGGCGGTGCGAACGGCATCGGCGCGGCCATCGTGCGGGTCCTCGGCGACGCGGGGGCGCACGTGACCGTGTTCGACCTGGACGGAACCGACGGTTCACCTGTTGACGTGACCTGCGAGTCTCTTGTACA
>JALYLU010000277.1 GCA_030774075.1 Actinomycetota bacterium
ACCCCCGCCTGTACGAACTCGGAAAGCAGTTGCATCCCGACCATCCGTACGCGGATCGCCGGGTGCATGTCCACATTGACGACGGCCGCGCGTTCCTGCAACGCACTGATCGGCATTACGACCTGATCCTGTTCGCGCTGCCGGACTCGATCACGCTCGTAGCCGGCCAGTCGAGCTTGCGGCTCGAGAGTTACCTCTTCACGAAGCAGGCATTCGAAGCGGCGCGCGACCACCTGAAGCCCCAAGGTGCGTTCGGTATGTACAACTACTACGAAGAGCGTTGGCTCGTCGATCGGTATGCGGGCACATTGAAGGAGGTGTACGGGCGACCGCCGTGCCATGACGACCAAGGAAGTGTTATCTCGCATCTCGCGTTCTTGGAGGACGCGAAGACCGATGCCGCCCTGCGCTGCGCCGACACCTGGGTGACCCAGACGACGCCGGTGCCGTCACCCGCGACCGACGATCACCCCTTCCCCTACTTGCGAACTCGCGCGATTCCTGGTTTCTACCTCGCAACAATCGCGTTGATCCTGCTCGCCTCCTTCCTCATGGTGCTGGTCGCAGGGGGGCCGCTCGGAACGATGGCGCGCTACACCGATCTCTTCTTCATGGGTGCCGCGTTCCTGCTGCTCGAGACGATGTACGTGGTGCGATTCGCGTTGTTCTTCGGCACGACTTGGTTCGTGAACGCGCTCGTGTTCACGGGCGTCCTGCTCAGCGTCCTCTTGGCCGTCGAGGTGTCCAGACACGTCACCTTCCGCCGGCCCGTATGGCTTTACGGAGTTCTCGTCGCGTTCCTCGCGGTCGCATACGTGGTTCCACCACCTTGGGTGCTGTCGCTCGCCGTGCCGCTGCGGTTCCTCGTGGCCGTCGCCCTTGCGTTCGCACCGATCTTCATGGCGAATCTGGTGTTCACGCAGCGCTTCAAGGACGTGGGATCGTCGACGGTCGCGTTCGCCGCGAACTTGCTCGGCGCGATGGTCGGCGGTGTCCTCGAGTACGCGTCGCTGCTCGTTGGCTACCGTGCATTGTTGATCGTCGCGGGTGTCTTGTACGGATGCGCCTTCGCATTCGGTCGCCAACACCTGCGAGAAGGCACCGCCGCCGCGTGACCCGCCGCGCCGAGGATCCGCCTCTCGGGCTTCGTCACGACAAACGACGCTACTCTCCGAGGCCCATCCGCTTCGCGATGACCTCGTTCATGATCTCGTCGGTACCGCCGCCGATGCGTTGCAGCCGTGCGTCGCGAAACGCGCGGGCAATGCCCGTCTCTTCGAGATAACCGGCGCCGCCCCATACCTGCAGGCACGCGTCGACCAGACGGTTCTGTACCTGCGCGCAGTACTTCTTGCACATCGAGATCTCCGCGACCGGGTAGTCGCCCTGCATCACCGCCCACGCGGTGGAGTAGAGCAACGCACGGGCCGCGCTCAACTCGGTGGCCGCGTCGGCGAGCTTGTGCGCGATCACCTGATGCTGTGCGATCGGGCGTCCGAACGTCTGTCGGTCTCGCGCATACACGATGGTGTCGTCGAGCGTCTGCGCCGCGTGGCCGACGCACGCGGCTGCTCCTGCGAGACGCTCGTACTGCAACTGCCACATCAACTGCGCGAAGCCCTGGTCGGGCTCGAGGCCGATGAGCTCGTTCCCGGGCACGGCCACGTCGTCGAGCGCGATCTCCGCGGTGTCCGATGAGTGCATGCCGAGCTTCTCCAGCCGTCGTGAGACGTGCACTCCCGGTAATGAGGTATCGACCAGGAACAGCGAGACGCCGTGATGGCCTGCCGCGGGATCGGACTTGGCGACGAGCGTGAGGAAGTGCGCGCGAGTTCCGTTGGTTATGAACATCTTCCGACCGTTGATGCGCCACACGTCGCCGTCGCGGACGGCGTGGGTGCGGATCGCGGCGACATCGGAACCTGCGTCAGGCTCGGTGATCGCGATCGCACCAATCTTGGTACCCGCGATCGCGGGGCGCAGCCAACGCTCGCACTGGTCGTCGGTGCCGAACTGGGCGAGCGCGGGCGTCGCCATGTGCGTCTGCACCGACACGGCCATGGGGATCGCGCCCGCGCCACAGCGCGCCAGCTCCTCGACGAACAGGAGCCCGGCGGCGAGATCGCCTCCGCTGCCGCCCCACCGGGTGGGGAAGTGCAGGCCCAAGAAGCCGAGCTCACCGCAGCGGCGAAAGAGCTCGTCGGGAAAATGCCCGGCGTCTTCCCACTCGACGACGTGGGGCCGCACCTCGGACTCGACGAACCGCCGAACGGTTACCCGCAACTCCTCGTGCTCCGGCGTCAAGATCGGATGGCGCATCATCGATATCAACGCTGCCACACGGGGCCGCGCGCCGTAGACTGGCCGTTTCCATGGCCAAGTCTCTGCTGGAACGCCGGCTCATCGACGTGAGCGACCGCCTCAAGCGCCTCCGCGCCGAGCTCGCGGTCGCCGAGGAGCAGTGCGCGGTCCTCGTAGGTGAAGCCGAGGACGCGCGGCTGCGGTCCCTCGTTTCGGAAACCCCGCTGGCCCAGGCCGAGGCGCACGAGATGCGCCGCCACGCCGACGCCCAGTTGCGCCAACGCGACGCACTGCGCCGCGCCATCGAAGAGCTCGAACGCGACCAGGACGCATTGCTCGATCGCATGGCGAAGGAGCCGACGTTCCCGCGAACCCCTACGTCCTCTTCGTAACGATAGGTGAGAGGTTCAGAACCGGTGACCAAACCCGTGCGCGTCGTGATCGCCGAGGACGAGGCGATCATCCGTCTGGACCTCAAGGAGATCCTCGAGGAAGAGGGTTACGAGGTGGTCGGCGAGACCGGCCGCGGTGACCACGCGATCGAGCTCGTACGCGAGCTCAATCCCGACCTCGCGATCCTCGATATCAAGATGCCGGGGATGGACGGACTCACCGCGGCCCGCACCATCGCCGGCGAGCGTCTCGCCGCCGTGCTCATCCTGACCGCGTTCTCCCAGCACGACCTCGTCGAGCAGGCCCGCGACGCCGGCGCGCTCGCGTATCTCGTCAAGCCCTTCCAGACGAGCGACCTGCTCCCGGCGATCGTGACCGCGCTCGGCCGCTTCGAACAGATCGTCGCGCTCGAACGGGAGAACGCCGACCTCGCCGAGCGGTTGGAGGCACGCAAGATCATCGACCGCGCCAAGGGGCGGCTGATGGACGAGCACGGTCTCTCCGAAGCCGACTCGTGGCGATTCCTGCAGAAGAGCGCGATGAACTCGCGTCGCAAGATCCACGAGGTCGCGCACGACGTCGTAGGCGGGGTGCTCACCCCTTAACAACGACGCCGCCGGAGAATGTCACCTGGTCGTCGTAGCATGACCCCGATGCCCAAGTTGCTACTGCTGGACGGCCATTCGTTGGCGTACCGCGCGTTCTTCGCGCTGCCGACCGATCTCGCGACCAAGGCCGGCACGGTGACGAACGCGGTGTACGGCTTCACCTCGATGCTCACCAAGGTCATGGCCGACGAACACCCCGATCTCATCGCGGTGGCGTTCGACGCGCCGGGCGGCAGCACGTACCGAATAGAGCTCGACCCGCAGTACAAGGCCGGCCGGAAAGAGACGCCCGATCTGTTCCGCTCGCAGCTGCCGTTGATCCACGAGGTCCTCGAGGCCCTGGAGATCAAGCAGCTCGAGGTCCCCGGCGTCGAGGCCGACGACGTGATCGCGACGCTCGCGACGAGCGCGGCCGCCGAAGGGACCGACGTCGTCATCGTCACCGGCGACCGGGATTCGTATCAGCTCGTCCGCGACCCGCACGTGAAGGTGCTCTACAACAAGCGGGGCGTCTCCGACTACGCGCTCTACGACGAGGCCGGCATTGCCGAGCGGTGCCTCGGCGTGACGCCCGCGCAGTACCTCGACTACGCGAGCCTGCGCGGCGACACGAGCGACAATCTCCCGGGTGTTCCGGGCATCGGCGAGAAGACGGCCGCCAAACTGATCACGACCTACGGCGGTCTCGAAGGCGTCTACGACCACCTCGACGAGTTGCCGCCCAAGCAGCGCGTGAACCTGGCCGAGGCCAAGGATCGCGTCTTCAAGAATCGCGAGATGTCACGCCTGAACCGCGAGGTCGACCTCGGCGGCCTGACCCCGGCCGATCTGCACCAGGGGGCGTTCGACCGCGAGCGCGTGCGCGTGCTGTTCAACCAGCTCGAGTTCCGGCTGTTGTTGCCGCGGATCCTCGATGCGGTCGGTGACGTCGCCCAAACCCCCGACGCCGACACGCTCGAGGTCGACGTGGTCGTCGCGCGCGACGCGGCTGCCGCGGCCGAAGCCTTGCGCGCCGCGGCGAACGGCGACCGGGTCGCGGTGGAAGCGCGCTGGGCAGGTGTCGTCGGGCGCAGCCCGGTGACCGGACTCGCGATCTCGGCGGGCGACGACGCGACTTACATCGCCGGCGATCTTCTCGGCGACGCGAAGGTTCGCGACGCGCTCGGCGCGATCGACGGACCGCAGAGCCCGCCACTCATCGTCCACCGCGCCAAGGAGTTGATGCACGGCCTCGGTCGAGAGCTGCAGTCGCTCGAGCGCGACACCGCGGTAATGGCCTACCTCCTCGACCCGGGTGAAGGGAAGTACCGGCTCGAAGACCTCGCGGTGCGTTATCTCTCGCTCGAGGTGACGTCGCCCGATCAGGTCGAAGGAACGCTCGATTTCGACGGCGAGACCAATGCCCGCGAGACCGGTCGGCGCGTTGCTGTGCTCGTGCGCCTCGCCGACTCGCTGGCCGAAGCCTTGGAGGCGCGTGAGCTCGTCGAGCTGTACGAGCGCATCGAACGCCCACTCGTTCCGGTGCTCGCCAAGATGGAAGGCGCGGGCGTGCGCATCGACGTCCGGTTCCTCGAGGAGCTCGGCAAGGAGCTCGGTGAGGAGTGCCGGCGGCTCGTCGGTGAGATCCATACACACGCGGAGGAGGAGTTCAACGTCAACTCCACGCCGCAACTCCGGCGCATCCTGTTCGAGAAGCTCGGGATCGTTCCCGTGAAGAAGACGAAGACGGGCGCTTCGACCGACGCGGACTCGCTGCAGAAGATGGCCGAGGCGCACCCGATCGTCGAGGCGCTACTGCGCTACCGCGAGGTCGAGAAGCTTCGGAGCACCTATGCCGATGCGCTGCCGCCGCTCGTCCGAGCCGACGGACGCATCCACGCGACCTTCAACCAGCTCGCGACCACGACCGGCCGCATCTCGAGCGAGGCGCCGAACCTGCAGAACGTTCCGGTGCGCACCTCGACCGGGCGCGAGTTGCGGAAGGCGTTCATCGCCGACGAAGGCTGTGGGCTGCTGACGGCCGACTACTCGCAGATCGAGCTGCGGGTCCTCGCACATCTCGCCGATGACCCCGGGCTCATCGAGGCGTTCGAGCGCGGCGCCGACATCCACACCACCACCGCGGCGCGCGTCTTCGACGTGACCGAGGAGAAGGTCGACACGTTCCAGCGTCGTTTCGCGAAGGTGGTGAACTACGGCCTCGCGTACGGCATGGAGGCGTACGGCCTCGGGACGCGACTCGACATTCCGACCGACCAGGCCCGCGAGATCCTCGACGCGTACTTCGCCGCCTTCCCGAACATCGCCGCGTATATGACGCAGACCGTGCGCGAAGCGAGGACGAGCGGGTACACCACAACCCTCTTCGGCCGCCGCCGGCAGCTGCCGGAGCTTGCGTCGGACAACTTCCGGATCCGGCAGATGGGCGAGCGCATGGCACAGAACGCGCCGGTCCAGGGGAGCGCGGCCGACATCTTCAAGCTCGCCATGATCGACCTCGACCGAGCGCTCACCGCCGGCGGTCTCACCAGCCGGATGGTGCTCACGGTCCACGACGAGCTCGTGCTCGAGGTCCCGGTTGATGAGCGCGAACGCGTGACCGAGGTGGTGCGCGACACGATGGAGCACGTCACCGACCTCCGTGTCCCCCTCGTCGTCGACATCGGGTTCGGGACGACGTGGGCCGACGCCAAGTAACCCCAGAAATTGGCGAAGGACTCTGGTTCAACCCGCTCGGCGCCTTCGTCGGACGCGCGTACCTGCGTAACGCGTTCACCAAGGGAACGGTCCAGGAAATCGACTTCCTCGTCGACGCGCTCGAGCTTCGCCCGGGGATGCGGGTGCTCGACGCGGGTTGTGGTCCCGGGCGGCACGCGCTCGAGCTCGGCCGGCGGGGCATCGCCGTCGTCGGCGTCGACACCTCACCCGACTTTCTCGCTCTCGCCCGGGCCGAGGCCGGCCATCTCCCGGTCGAGTTCCACGAAACCGACGTGCGGGAGCTGGCGTACGCCGACGCATTCGACGCGGTCATCTGTCTGTGCCAGGGCGGGTTCGGCCTGCTCGGAGGTGGTGATGGCGAGCTCGGCGTCGTGTCTCGATTCGGCGCGGCGCTGAGACCCGGCGGCCGGCTCGCGCTGAGCGCGTTCTCGTCGTATTTCGTGGTGCGGCACCTCGAGCCGGACGAGAACTTCGACGCCGATACCGGTGTCAACCACGAGCACGCGGTCGTGCGCGCCGCCGACGGACGTGAACGCACCTTCGACCTGTGGACCACGTGCTACACGCCCAGGGAGCTCCGGCTGCTCGCGGCGCGTGCCGGCCTCGCCGTCGACGGTGTTTTCGGTGTGCAACCGGGCCGCTACGCGCGCGATGAGCCGTCGATCGACGTACCCGAGCATCTGCTGCTCGCGCATCGGCCCGAATAGGGGAGTTTCGCCGTCGGCGGTCGGCCTGTACCCTTGTCAGGCCGCTCCACCGGAGCGGCGATGGGCGCGCGCGCAGGCAACGAA
>JALYLU010000278.1 GCA_030774075.1 Actinomycetota bacterium
GTGGTACCGAGATCGCAGCGACGATCTCCGGTGATCCCTCGACGTCGAACACCACGACGCTCCCGGGCGGGGCACCGGCCTTCTTCCCCACGACGTAGCCGAGGCCCTTCGTCGGGATGCGCGCGAGCGCCAGGTCGGCGACCGCTCCCTCCAGGAAGCCCGGGCGGTCGATCGCCTCACGGATGTCTTGGTCGTGATACCAGCAATCGAAGACGCGAATCGCCATGAACTGCCGGTACGGACCCGGGCCTTCGGGGGTGAAGCCCTCCGCGTCCCACTGCGCCGTGCTCATCGCGCGCAGCGCATCGAGTCGGCGCGCAGCGACGGCGCGGAACTCGTCGAGCAGTTTCGGTCCGTCCCAGCCGCGATACGTCGCGATCCAGTGCTCGTTCGTCTTACCGATGTCGTTGCGCACGTGCGGCGCGTCCGCGGCCGCGTCGGAGGTGGACGGTTGCTCGCCCGACAGCATGCGCTCGGTGCCGATCATGTGCGCGACGTTGTCGAAGACCGACCAGCCCGGGCAATCGGTCGGCGTAATCCATTGGTCGTCGGTGAGGCCATCGCCGAGCTCGGCGACATCGCTCCACACCTCTTCCAGGCGGAGTACCAGCGGCTCGGTCATGCGCGCACGGTACTCCGCGCGCACCGCCAGGGCCTGTGCTCGCTGACCGAGCTACCGACGTACGCCTCCTGACCCGTTCGTTGTGCGGCGCGCAGTGGATCAGCGAGACTCGCGACGTGACCGAGTCGCTGACCTTCTACTTCGACCCCATGTGCCCCTACGCCTTCCAGACGTCGCTCTGGATCCGGGAGGTTCGGCGACAGCGCGACCTCGCCGTCACCTGGCGGTTCTTCTCGCTCGAAGAGGTCAACCTCGTGGCGGGTAAACGGCACCCGTGGGAACGCCCGTGGTCGTTCGGCTTCGGGCAGATGCGGGTCGGCGCACTGATCCGCCGCGAGCTCGGCAACGACGCGCTCGATCGTTGGTACGCGGCCGTCGGCAACGCGTTCTTCTTCGACGGTCTGAAGACGCACGTGCCCGAGATACACGCAGGCGTGATCGCGGACGCCGGGTTCGACGCGTCGTTCGTCGACCGGGCGCTCGCCGACGACTCCACGCTCGCAGAAGTCCGCGAGGAACACCAGGAAGCGGTCGCCCGTTACGGCGCCCACGGCGTACCGACGCTCGTGCTCGAGCGCGGATACGCGGTCTACGGTCCGGTCGTCGTGCCCGCGCCGACCGACGACGACGCGGTCGCGCTCTGGGAGCTCGTCCAATCGATGCAACGGTTCCCGCAGCTGTACGAGCTGCGCCACCCGAAGACGATGGACGATGTCACGAGCGTCGCCGAGCACTTCCGCACGTATCTCACGACCCGCGACTGGCAGACCGTGGAGAACCCGGCGCCGTAGCCGTCAGGCGTCGTCCCGGGGCGGCGCGACCGCGACGACTCGCTGCAATCCCGCCGGGCACACCTTCGAGCCGCCGCCGTCGCGCGACGCGGCGCGCACGCCTTGACCGGGGACGACGAGACACGCGTCGGCGGCGAGGAACGCGAGCGTGTCGGCCGCGGCCGTTACCGCGACCAGCTTGCCCCGCGCCTTGTCGATCTTCGCGGCCTTGAGCCCGGAGCCGCCGCGAGTCTGCACCGGGAATTCGTCGACCTCGGTCCGCTTGGCGAATCCCTGCACGGTCGCGATCACCACGAGCTCGCCGTCGGCGGCCGCGCACCCACCGATCACCCGGTCGTCGCCCTTCACGCGGATGCCCCGGACGCCACCGGCCGACCGCCCGACCGGCCGGACGTCGTCCTCCGCGAACCGGATGGCCTGCCCGTTCGAGGTGACGAGCAACAGCTCGTAGTCGTCCCAGCCGGGGAAGACCGCGACAACCCGCTCCTCGGTGGCCAGCTTCATCGCCACGATGCCGTTCTGGCGGCCCGAAGCCTCGGCGAACTCGCTGAGCGCGGTGCGCTTCACCCCGCCGGTCGCGGTCACGAACACGACGTTCGGGTGCTCCTGGTGCATCCGCGCGTCGAGCACCGCCACGACCTTCTCGCCGTCGCCGAATTGGAACAGGTTCTGCGCAGCGCTCAGCTTCTCCTTTGGCAGCTCGTGCACCGTCGCCCGGTACGCGCGCCCGCGGTCGGTGAAGAACAGCAGCCCCGAAAGTGCGGTGGTGTCGATCACCTGCGCAATCGCGTCGCGCTCCCCCGGATTGGCCGTCAGCGATTTGCGCGTGCGCGCGGGCACGGCTCGTACGTAGCCACGCGCGGTCACGGTGACCACATAGGGCTCGTCCTCGACGAGCGCGACGACGTCGAGCGTGCCCGTGTCGTCACTCATGATCTGCGTCCGGCGCGGCGCCTTGTGGGCGTCGCGGATCGCGACCAGCTCCTCGCGGATGACACTCATCAGCACGTCGCGCTTGGACAGGATGCCGCGCAACTGCTTGACCGTCGCCGCGAGCTCTTTACGCTCCTTGTCGAGCTCCTCCCGGCCGAGCCGCGTGAGCCGCCCGAGCGGCATGTCGAGGATGTGATTGGCCTGGATCTCCGAGAACCCGAAGCGCTTGTCCATCAACGCGAGGCGCGCGGCAGCACGATCCAACGACTCCCGGATCGCCTTCACGATTGCGTCGATCAGGTCGAGCGCCTTCACCAGGCCCTCGACGATGTGGAGACGATCCTGGGCCTTCTGGAGGCGAAACTGGCTTCGCCGGGTCACGACGACGACTTGATGATCGAGCCAGTGCTGGAGCGCCTCGGCGAGCGTCACCGTCCGGGGCACGTCGTCGACCAGCGCCACCATGTTGACGGAGAAGGTGCTCTGCGCGGCCGTGTGCTTGAAGAGGTTGTTCAACACGATCTGCGGGTTCGTGTCGGGACGAAGCTCGATCACGAGACGGGTCTTCCCCTGCCCGGACTCGTTGCGGATGTCGCGCACGCCGTCGACTTTGCCGGCGAGCACGAGCTCGGTCAGCTTCCCGGAGATCGCGTCGACACTCGTCTGGAACGGAACCTCGGTGAGCACGATCGCCTGGCCGCCGCGGCGCGGGAGCTCCTCGATCTCGTGAACCGCGCGCACACGGATGGTGCCGCGCCCGGTGCGGAACGCGTCCTTGATCCCGTCGTCGCCCATGATGAGGCCGCCGGTCGGGAAGTCGGGTCCCTTCACGATGCGCATCAACTCCGAGAGCGTGACGTCGGGTTTGTCGATCAGCTTGACGGCCGCGTTGCACACTTCGGCAAGGTTGTGGGGCGGGATATTCGTCGCCATTCCGACCGCGATGCCCTGCGCGCCGTTCACCAACAGGTTGGGGAAGCGCGCCGGGAGAACGACCGGCTCGGTACGCGACGCGTCGTAGTTCGGTTCGCTGTCGACGGTCCCCTCGTCGATGCCGGCGAGCAGCTCCATCGCGAGCGCCGACAGGCGGCATTCGGTGTAGCGCGATGCGGCGGGCGGATCCGAGGGCGAGCCGAAGTTGCCGTGCTTGTCGATCAACGGCCCGGTGAGCGAGAACGTCTGACCCATCCGGACGAGCGCCTCGTAGATCGCGCTGTCGCCATGGGGGTGATAGTTGGCCATGACCTCGCCGACGACACGCGCGCACTTGACGAACGGTCGATCGGGTCGAAGGTTCGCGTCGTGCATCGCCCAGAGGATGCGGCGGTGGACGGGTTTCAACCCGTCGCGGACGTCGGGCAGCGCGCGCTGCACGATGACGCTCATCGCGTACTCGAGGAACGCGCCCTCCACCTCTTCTTGCAGCGTGCGCGTCGGAATCTCCGACGGTGGCTCGAGCGTGAGCTGGTTGTGCGTTCTGCGACGGGCCATTGCATTTTCTCCCTACACGTCGAGGAAGCGGGCGTCTTTGGCGTTGCGCTGGATCCAGTTGCGGCGCGCGTCGACGTCGTCGCCCATCAGCACCGACAGCACGTCGTCGGCGATCGCGGCCTGGTCGACGTCGATCTTCACGAGGTGGCGCGTCGCGGGATCCATGCACGTCTCGCGCAGCTCCGGCGGGTCCATCTCGCCGAGCCCTTTGAATCGGGCGAACGCGAGCTGGCGGTTCGGGTGCTCCTCCATGAAGCGCAGCCGCGCCGAGTCGTCGGCAACGTATTGCTTCTGCCCGCCGATCTCGACCGAGTACAGCGGTGGCTGCGCGACGTAGAGGCGACCCGCTTCGACGAGAGGGGTCATCTGCCGGTAGAAGAACGTGATGAGCAGCGTGCGGATGTGTCCGCCGTCGACATCGGCGTCGGCCAGGATGATCACTCTCCCGTAGCGCACCTTCGCAACGTCGAAGTCGGCGCCGATGCCACCGCCGATCGCCGCGGTCAACGACTGGATCTCCGCGTTCGCGACGACCTTGTCCATCGACGCCCGCTCGACGTTCAAGATCTTGCCCCGCAACGGCAGGATCGCCTGGTTCTTCGGGTCTCGGGCGTCACGCGCCGAACCGCCGGCCGAGTCGCCCTCCACCAGGAACAGCTCGGCGCCCTCCCGGTCTCGAGATGCGCAGTCGGCGAGCTTGTCGGGCATGCCCACGCCGTCGAGCGCGGTCTTGCGGCGCGTGAGGTCGCGTGCGGACTTTGCCGCGGAGCGCGCCCGCGCCGCGTTCGCCGCCTTGGTCACGATTGCCTTCGCCGGGTTCGGGTGCTCCTCGAGCCAGCGTGAGAGATGCATGTTCGCGCAGCGCTCGACCAACGTACGCATCTCGGTATTGCCGAGCTTCGCCTTGGTCTGGCCTTCGAACTGCGGATCGGTCAGGCGCACCGACACGATCGCCGTGAGTCCTTCGCGCACGTCGTCGCCCTGGAAAGCCGCGTCCTTTCCCTTGACGAGATTACGATCCTTGGCGTAGCGGTTGACGGCCTGCGTCAGCGCCCGCCGGAAGCCTTCGACGTGCATCCCACCCTCGGTCGTGGAGATGCCGTTCGCGAACGAGTGCAGACCTTCGTGGTAGCCGGTGTTCCACTGCCACGCGACCTCGACCTCACCTTCGGGGCCGCGGTCGCCGAAAAAGCCGACGTCCTTGAACAACGGCTCCTTCGACTGGTTGAGATGACGGACGAAGTCGACGATTCCGCCGTCGAAAGCGAAATCCTCGGATTGCTTGTGGCCCGGACGTTCGTCGGACAACGCGATCGTGAGACCGCGGTTCAGGAACGCCATCACCTGTAACCGCTCGGCGATCGTCGCGTAGCGGAACTCGACCTCTTCGAACACGTCGGGGTCGGGCCAGAAGGTCACGCTGGTGCCCGTGTGTCCGCGCTTTGACTGCGCGACCGCCTTCAACTTTCCCTGCGGAACACCGGGCCTCACCGCTCCTCGACCCGACCTCTCGGCCGCGTACTCCTGCCGGTACGTGCGACCGCCGCGGTCGACCTCGAGCACGACGCGCGACGACAGCGCGTTTACCACCGACACGCCCACGCCGTGCAACCCGCCCGACACCTTGTAGCCGCCGCCGCCGAACTTGCCGCCCGCGTGCAGCGTGGTCATCACGACCTCGGCGGCCGACTTGCCCTTGTACTGGGGGTGTTCGTCGACCGGGATCCCTCGGCCATTGTCGGTGACGCGCACGCCCCCGTCGGCGAGCAGCGAGACATCGATGCGCGTGCAGGAGCCGGCCATCGCCTCGTCGACGGCGTTGTCGACGACTTCCCACACGAGGTGATGGAGGCCGGTCGGTCCCGTGGACCCGATGTACATGCCCGGTCGCTTACGCACCGGGTCGAGGCCCTCGAGCACCTGAATGTGCTCGGCGGAATAGTCACCGGAGGAGGATCGGGCCATGGGGCAACCGTAGGTGACCGGTGCGCCGCGATCGCGTTTGGGCGAGCTCAGCGGCGCCCGGTCAAGGCCGACGCGCCAAGAACTCCTCGACACACTCGGGGCGGATCGGCGGTCCGAAGGCCGGCCCGCTGCCGAAATCGCAGCCGACCTCGCTCAGCGTCCGTCGTGGGCCGCATCGTGTACACCGAAGGCGACGACGACGCGCCGAGGGCGTGCGCGTACTCGACGATCGCGGCGAGCAACGCGGTGCCCGCGTCGTTCGGCTCGCCCGCGTCACGCACGGCCGCAACGAGCGGTCCCGCGATCGTCATCGTCGGCGCCGGCAGGTGGCGCAGTCGTTCGAGCGATGACACCGCGGCACCGAAGTCGCGTAGTGCCACGCCGACGCCCAGCTCGTCGAGCGCGATGACGACACGTGACGCCGCCTCGAGGTCGTGGGCAACGGCGGCTTCGGGAATACCGAGCCAGCACCGCGACGGCGTGACTTCGCTTCGTGCGAGCAGGTCGCGCACGAGCTCGGGCAGGACTGGCGAGAGCGCGCCCGTGCGGGTGAGCGTGACGCTCAATCGGGGCCGTCTCCCTTCCGTCTTGCCCGCGCAGGGGTGCCCAACGCATCATCACCCAGCTCGAGCGACCCTCGCCCCGTAGGATGCACAGCTCGCACGCGGACGAGTCACGTTGCTGGGCGCGCACGCGCGCCACATCCTCGCTCGCGATCACCGACATCAAGCCGCGGCCCAATGCCTCGTCCGTGGACAGGCCGGTCAGGCGTTCGAACGCAGGATTCACGAAGGTGCAGCCGTCGTCGAGATCGACCTCGATGATGCCGATCGGGCTCTCGCCCACGAAGGTTCGCCACCGAACCGCGTCGGCGAGCGCGCGGACGACATCCGGGTCGCGCCCGTCGAGTGGCTCGGCGTCCGCGCCTTCGAGCGCGGCGAACGGTGGAACGCCTGCCATCGGGCTTCGCATCGACATCGACGGCGCGAACCCTTATAG
>JALYLU010000279.1 GCA_030774075.1 Actinomycetota bacterium
GCCCTGCTGCGGCGTTTGCTGGCCGCGGCCTCGCTGCCCTCCGGTCCCGACCCGAGCCTCTTCGCGCGACGCGTGCGCGACGCGATCGACGACGATCTCGACTCGCCGCGTGCGCTCGAAGCGCTCGACGACCTCGCGAGCGCGGTCCTGTCGGGGGGCGACGATCCGAATGCACGCACCGTGCTGTGTGAGCTCGGTCAGCTGCTCGGCGTCGACCTCGAGCGTCCGATCTCCAACGGTACCGACTGATCACGCGGTCGCCCGCCGCGTCGGTCAAAACGCCGCGGGAGCGAAACCCGCCGTTGGTAGCCTCGATGCGTTCTGCATCCAGCGGACACCGACGCCGACGATAGAGACAGCATGAGCCAGCAGATCACGGTCGAGCTCCCGGACGGAACGAGTCGGGAGTACGCGTCGGGGACGACGCCGGCAGAAGTCGCGGCATCGATCGGCAAGCGGCTCGCGCAGGCCGCCGTCGCGGCCAAGGCCGACGGCGAGTGGATCGACCTGGCGCGACCGCTCGACCACGACGTCGCGCTGCGGATCGTCGTTCCCGACTCCGACGACGGCCGCGAGGTGTTGCGCCACTCGACCGCGCACGTGATGGCCGAGGCGGTCACGCGGCTGTTCCCGGGTGCGAAGGTCGCAATCGGTCCGGCGATCGCCGACGGCTTCTACTACGACTTCGATCTGCCCGACGGTCGGACGTTCAGCGACGACGACCTCGCGCGCATCGAAGACGAGATGCGCGGCATCGTCAAGGCCGACCAACATTTCGAGCGCTCCGAGCTCACCTACGACGACGCCCTTGCACTGTTCGCCGACCAGCCGTACAAGCAGGAGATCATCGAGAAGGTACGCAGCGGCGCGGCCGACCCCGAGGACGCGGGCGAGGCCGGGGGTGACGGCGCCGCGGTGTCGGTGTATCGCAACGTAGTCGATGGCGATGTGGCCTTCGTCGACCTTTGCCGAGGTCCGCACGTGCCGTCGACAGGGAAGCTCGGTGCGTTCAAGCTTCTGAAGGTGGCGGGCGCGTACTGGCGCGGCAACGAGAAGGGCCCGATGCTGCAGCGGATCTACGGCACCGCGTGGGAGTCGAAGGCCGCGCTCGCCGAACATCTGCACCGGCTGGAAGAAGCCGAGCGACGCGACCATCGCAGGCTCGGTGTCGAGCTCGACCTGTTCTCGTTCCCCGAAGAGATCGGCTCGGGGCTCGCGGTGTTCCATCCCAAGGGTGCGCTCGTGCGGCGCATCATGGAGGAGTACTCGCGCCAACGGCACGAGGCGTCGGACTACCAATTCGTGAACTCGCCGCACATCACGAAGGAAGGGCTGTTCCAGACATCGGGCCATCTCGACTGGTTCGCCGACAGCATGTTCCCGCCCATGCACCTCGACGAGGGTGGCCAGGACGGTGCCGGGACCACCTACTACCTGAAGCCGATGAACTGCCCGTTCCACATCTTGATCTTCGGGCATCGCATTCGTTCGTACCGCGAGCTGCCGCTGCGCTTCTTCGAGTTCGGCACGGTGTACCGCTACGAGAAGTCGGGCGTCGTGCACGGCCTCACGCGGGTGCGCGGTCTCACCCAGGACGATGCGCACATCTTCTGCATGAAGGAGCAGATGGCCGGCGAGCTCTCGTCGCTGCTCGACTTCGTGCTCGACGTGCTGCGCGACTACGGCCTCGACGACTTCTACCTCGAGCTCTCGACCAAGCCGCCCGGCAAAGCGGCCGGGACCGACGAGGAGTGGGACGAAGCCACTGAGGCCTTGCGCGATGCCGCGCAGGGCAAGGGGCTCGCGCTCGTGCTCGACGTTGGCGGCGGCGCGTTCTACGGACCGAAGATCAGCGTGCAGGCCAAGGACGCGATCGGCCGCACTTGGCAGATGTCGACGATCCAGCTCGACTTCCAGATGCCGCGGCGCTTCGACATGCAGTACGTGGGCGCAAACAACGAACGCCACCGTCCCGTGATGATCCACCGCGCCCTCTTTGGCTCGGTCGAGCGCTTCTTCGCCGTGCTGGTCGAGCACTACGCGGGCGCGTTCCCGGCGTGGCTCGCGCCCGTGCAGGTGACGGTGTTGCCGGTCAGCGATCGCCACGACCCGTACGGCTTCCGCATCGTCGACCGGCTCAAAGCCGAGGGCTTTCGGGCGGAGATGGTCGACGGTTCGTCGGGTCAGCTCGGCTCGCGTATCCGGCGGGCCAAGACCGAGAAGGTCCCGTACATCCTCGTCGTCGGCGACTCCGACGTCGACAACGGAACCGTCGGCGTGAACGCGCGGGGGAGCAATGATCCCGAACGCGATGTGCACGTCGACGCGTTCGTCGAGCGGCTCGCAGCCGAAGTGCTCGAGCATCGGTAGCGCCGGAGTGGGTCTCGATCGGTTATGGGCCGACTGGCGGTCGGCCTACGTGTCCGGGAGCGATTCGGAACGCGGCGATGGTGGCTGCGTCATGTGCAATCTCGTCAACGCGACCGACGACGCCGACGCGCTCGTGCTCGAGCGCACCTCGGAGACGATCACGGTGATGAACCTGTATCCATACGGATCAGGGCATCTGATGGTCGCGCCCGTTCGGCACGCGGCCGCGTTCGACGACCTCTCCGACGCAGAGAACATCGCGATCGCACGGGCCCAGGTTCGGGCGCTGCGCGCGATCCGCGCCGCGTACGAGCCCGACGGCCTGAACGTCGGCGCCAACCTCGGTCGGGCCGCGGGCGCGGGTATTCCCGGGCACCTCCACGTCCACGTGCTGCCGCGCTGGAACGGCGATACCAACTTCATGACCTCGGTGGCCGAAGCGCGCGTGCTCCCGGAGAGTCTGCGCACCGGCTACGACAAGCTGAAATCGGTGTGGCCCGGGTAACGTCCGGCGGCGTGACCGACGACGAGCCCGGCGACGAGCTGCCCGAAGATCTCGACGTCACCGCGTACGTCGGGCCCTACGTCTTTCCCGACATCAAGCGGCGCCGCATCGCGGGCACGATCTACGTCGTGCTCGGCGCCTTCGCCGGTTGGGCGGGGCTCGCGAGCGAGAACCGCGGCCTCCTGTTCGGTGCGATCCTGCTCGCCGTCATCGGCGCGTACCACTTCGTTGCCGGTTGGCCGCTGCGTATCGACCAGACGGAAGCGCTCGCGGTCGCGAGCCGCACGGTCGGCTTCCCGGTCGGGCACGCGTCGGCGCAGCTTGCCTGGCGGGGTCTGCGCTCGCGTCCGGCGTGGCGCATACTCGTGTACAGCGCGGACGAACCACCCAGTATGCGAGGTCTCGTGGAGCTCGACGCCGTCGACGGCCATGTTCTCGGCGAGTACACGGAGCACAACCCGGAGGACTGGACGCACTACCCCCGTTAGGGTTCGGCGGCGGACCGGCCCGGAGAGGGGAGCATCGTGCGGATTTTTCTCAGCTACTTCAAGAAGTTCCTCATGCGCGGGAACGTGCTCGATCTCGCGGTCGCCGTGATCATCGGTGTGGCGTTCAACGCCGTCGTGCAGTCGTTCGCGAACGACGTCATCATGGGATTCGTCGGCGCGATCTTCGGCAAGGCGAACTTCGATCAGGTCGTGATTCACGTCGCGCACGGTCGCGTGAGTGTCGGAAGGTTCATCACGGCGGTCGTCAACTTCGTCATCGTCTCCTTCGCGGTGTTCCTCGCCGTCCAGGGATTCGAGGCCATGCAAAGGGTTCGACGACGGCGCGCGGACGACGCCGCTGATGTCGGACCTGAGGCCGATCTCACCGTCGATCAGGAGCTGCTCACGGAGATCCGAGACCTTCTGCGAAGTCAGGCCTGACTTCTCGTCAGGACCTCGACTTCTCCTTGCGCCCGGCGACGACCTTGTCGACGAGGTGGGCCGGCACCGGGTCGTAGTGCGAGTGCTCGATCGAGAATCGGCCGCGGCCGCCGGTCATCGAGCGCAGGTCGATCGCATATCGCAGCACCTCGGACGTCGGCACGTGCGCGGTGATCTCGACCTCGCCGCCACCGAGTGACGCCGAACCCTGGATCCGGCCGCGTTTGCCGTTCAGGTCGCCCATGATGTCGCCCTGGCTCACCTCGGGCACGACGACGACGAGCTCGCTCACCGGCTCGAGCAGGACCGGGCCGGCCTTCGCGAGCGCGTCGCGCAGTCCCATCGCGGCCGCGGTCTTGAACGCCATCTCGGAGCTGTCGACCGGGTGGTGCTTTCCCTCGAAGCAGGTGACCTTCACGTCGACGACCGGGAAGCCGAGCGCACCTCCGTGCTCCTCGGTGTCGACCACCCCCTTCTCCACGGCGGGGATGAAGTTCCTCGGGATCGCGCCACCGACGATCGCGTCGACGAACTCGTTGCCGGCGCTGCGCGCCCTCGGCTCGACGCGCAGCCATGCGACCGCAAATTGCCCGTGCCCGCCGCTCTGCTTCTTGAGCCGGCCCTCCGCCTCGGCGGTGCCGCTGACCGTCTCACGGTAGGCGACGTGCACTTCGTCGGTCTCGACCTCGACCCCGAACTTGCGCGCGAGCTTCTCGGTCGCGATCGACAGGTGCGTCTCGCCCATGCCGCGCAGCACGGTCTGATGCGTCTCCGCGTTGCGTTCGATGCGCAGTACCGGGTCTTCTTCTTGGAGTCGATGCAACGCGTTGGCGAGCTTGTCCTCATCGCCTTTGCTCTTGGCGCGGATCGCGACGGAGAGCAGAGGTTCGGGCGCCGGTAGCAGGTCGACGATCACCATCTCAGAACCCTTCGCGGTGAGCACGTCGCCGGTCGCGGTGTGGCTGAGTTTCGCAACGGCCGCGATGTCGCCCGCCGACACCGCGTCGACGGTGTCCTGCTCCTTGCCGCGCATGGAGAAGAGCTGGTGCATGCGCTCGTCGGCCTTCGAGCGCGCGTTCGTGAGAACGTCGTCGTGCTTGACCGTGCCCTGGAGCACCTTGAACAGGTTCACGTGACCGACGTAAGGGTCGACGATCGTCTTGAAGACCAGAGCGCCGGGTTGGCCGCCGTCGAGTGCGGGTGCGGGTGCTTCCTCGACCAGGAACTTCGCCAGCCGGTCGATGCCGATGAGCTTCGTCGCACTTCCGCACAGCACCGGGAACACGGTCGCCGACGCCACTCCTGCGGCGAGCGCGCGGGCGAGCTCGGACGTTTCGATGTGCTCATCGCCGAGGTAGCGCTCCATGAGGTCGTCATCACCCACGACGATGCCTTCGACCAGCGCGTCGTGGACCGCGTGCTCTTCGGCCTGCATGTCGTCGGGCACCGCGCCCTCGATGCCCTTCGGCGCGCCGCCTTCGTAATTGACGGCGATGTCGTTCAAGAGATCGATCACGCCCGCCAAGCTCGCTTCCTCGCCGATCGGCAATTGCAGCGGGGCGACGCCCGCGCCGAACTTCGCCTTCAGCTGGTCGAGCGTGCGCGAGAACGATGCGCGTTCGCGGTCGAGCTTGTTCACGAAGATCGCGCGCGGCAGGCCGCGCTGCTCGGCGAGCTTCCATGCGATCTCGGTCTGGACCTCGATCCCCTCGACGGCCGACACGACGAACAGGGCGAGGTCGGCGGCCTGGATCGCGGCGGCGACGTCGCCGACGAAGTCGGCGTAACCCGGTGCATCGAGAACGTTCACCTTGTGGTCTTCGAGCTCGAAGGGTGCGAGCGCGAGCGACACCGAGATGGTGCGGCGCTGTTCCTCGGGGTCGAAGTCGCACACGGTCGATCCGTCCTCGACCCGGCCCAGGCGCATGATCGCCCCGGCGTTGAAGAGGAGGGCCTCGGCCAGCGAGGTCTTGCCCGCGCCGCCGTGCCCGACGAGTGCGACGTTGCGGATCTTCGCGGTCGGAAACGTCTTCACCGATGACTCCCCGGGCTGGGCTCTGTTGTGGGACGATTCTACGAACGCGGATCCGGAGACCACCAGGAGCAGACCCGGGAGCAGGCGGGCCGTTTGGTACGGTGTTGGGATTGCTCGCGAACGCGAGCACATAGGTTCTGCATCGGCATCACTGAGGAGCACGCATGCTCGACCGGCGCTGGCGCAAAGGCGTCGAGCAGGGCCTCGGCCCCATCGGCGACCGGCTACGCCGCATCGGCATCACTGCCGACGCGCTGACAGTCTTCGGTCTCGCGTGCTCGCTCGCGACCGCGGTGCTGATCGCGTCGGGCCACTTCATGTGGGCGCTCGCCGGCTTGATCGTGGCGGGCGTGAGCGATCTGCTCGACGGCACGATCGCCCGCGGCAGTGGCCAAGCGAGTCCCCGGGGCGCCTTCTTCGACTCCGTCACAGACCGCGCGTCGGACGCGTTGCTGTTCGGTGGCGTTGCCTGGCATCTCGCGGCGCGCTCGTCGTATCTCCCGATCCTGGCGTTCGCGGTCGCGGCGTGCTCGATGCTGATCTCCTACGAACGAGCCCGGGCGGAGTCGCTCGGGCTCGACGCGCGCGGCGGCCTGATGGAGCGCGCCGAGCGCTTCGTACTGCTCGGTATCGCGTTGGCCTTCCCGGTCCTCGTCCCGATGCTGTGGCTCATGCTCGTCCTGACCGGCTTCACCGCGATCCAGCGGTTCGTGCACGTCTACCGGCTCGCGGCGCGCCCGCCGCAACGGGTCCCGAATCGTCCACGTGGCGTCGAGCGGCCGCCGACGCCGCTGCGCTCGTGGTGGATGGCCCGCCGGGTCGAAGGCCAGCGCCCGCGGTCGCGTCCCCGCTCCGAACGGCGCGGCGCTCGCCCGTAGCGCGTTTCGTGGCGGGAGTACGAGAGCGGTTGACGACGTACGCGTATCGAGGCGCGGCGCGTACTGC
>JALYLU010000280.1 GCA_030774075.1 Actinomycetota bacterium
CTCTGTTCGTGCTCGATCCACCAGCGGCGTCGCCGGTCGAAGCGATCCTTGCCGCCCATCTCGTTCCACATCTTGATGAAGTTGGGATCGCCGGCCTCGACCCGTCGTCGCACGAACTCGCCACCAGCCCTCACGATCGTGTCCGACAAGATCGCGAGGAGATCGTGCCGCGACGCCTGGTCGAGGCCGTACGCGTCGGCAACCAATCGCAACCGCGCCGGCCGGCCGGCGGGTTCCCAACCGAGTCGGGTCGCGTTGACGTCATCGTCGATCGGGACGCACATTCGGGCCATCTGGGCGACGTCGTACACTCCTCGGCCCGGCGCCGCGAAGTCGAAGTCGAGCAGACCTACCGCGAGGTCTTTGTCGAACACGACGTTCTCGAGACACACGTCGTTATGGCAGACGATCGGCCCACCCGCGGGGTCGGCCAGCTCGTCGCTCCATGTCGCTCCGGTGGGGTCGAATGATCGCGACGCGTCGTGAAACCGTCGCATCAGGGTCGCGATCGACGCCAACGCCGAGTCGAGTTGCGCCCACGCCGGATAGGGAGGCAGCGGCACGTCACCTTCGATGAACACGAGGCGTTCACGCCCGTCGTCGTCGATGCCAACCGGCATCGGCACACCGGAGAACCCGGTGTTGCGCAGCGCCGACAAGAAGCGATGAATCGAGGGAGAGTGCGGGTTCGACGGCCGCAGAACGTCGTCGCCGACCCTCGTCACGCGCCCCGCGTTCGCGACGCCACCCGCCAGCGGTTCCTCTTCCACCAGCCCAGTCTGGCTGGTGGGGCCGGCCTGCCGTGCTGCCGGTCAGCTGGCCTTACGAATCGGCTCGGGCCGCTTCGGTTCGGGCGGCCGCGCCCGCCGGAGCACTTCGCGGGCCTGCGCGACCCCGATGCGGCCGACCGATCGCGTGCGCTCGTCGAGCTGCCAGTCGGGCCGGGTCGTCCCGGATCCGCCGGGCAGCAACCGCAGCTGACTCTCGCCGATCTCCTCGTCGCCGGCTGTCGTACTCCGCGCGTTCATGATTGAAGTATCTCCTTCGGGTGTGACATCAACACCCGCCTCGGTCCGGAACGCCGTGGGCGGAGGTCCTGTTCCCCGAGTCGCCGTCATAGCCTGGTCGCGTGCCCGACCGCCCCGACCACGCCTACCTCGACCACGCGGCCTCGACGCCGATGCGGCCCGAGGCGATCGCCGCGATGACGCCGTTCCTCGCCGACCATCCCGGCAACCCCTCGGGCGCTCACGGCGCCTCGCGCGCCACGAAGACCGCGCTCGAGGAGGCGCGTGAGACGGTTGCCGCAGTCTGTGGTTGCCATCCGCACGAGGTTGTGTTCACCGGGTCCGGCAGTGAGGCCGACAACCTCGCGGTCAAGGGCGCGGCCTGGGCGGCGCGAGCGCACGATCCCGGACTCGACGGCGTCTTGACGAGCGGGATCGAGCACAAGGCGGTGCTCGGTGCGTGCGACCGGCTGGAATGCGACGGGTTTCGGGTCGTCCGGGTGCCGGCGAACGGTGATGGCGTGGTCGACCTCGACGCCCTGGCCGGCGCGCTCGACGACCGCACCGCAGTGGTGTCGGTGATGCTCGTCAACAACGAGACGGGCGTGCGCCAACCCATCAATGAGATCGCACGTCTCGTGCGCAATGTCGCGCCGCGTGCAGTCGTACACACGGATGCAGTGCAGGCGCCGCAGTGGCTCGATCTCGCGGCGGCCACCGCCGACGTCTCCGTGGTCGCGATCTCGGGGCACAAGTTCGGGGGCCCAAAGGGCGTCGGGGCGTTGATCGTGCGTGACGGAACCGAGCTCGTGCCGCTCGTCGAGGGCGGCGGCCACGAACGCGGGTTGCGCGCCGGGACGCAGAACGTGGCCGGGATCGTCGCGTTCGCGACCGCGCTCCTCATCACGCACGGGCGACGCGCCGAGGAGACCGAACGAATCGCGGGATTGCGCGACGAGCTCGAACGCGGGCTGGCCGCGCAGGTGTCGGGATTCGCGGTGAACGGCGCGTCGGCGTCGCGAGTTGCCGGCATCCTGCACTGCACGTTCGACGGCGTCGAGGCCGAGACGCTGCTCCTGGCACTCGACCAGCAGGGCGTCATGGCGGCTTCGGGCTCCGCGTGCAGCTCGGGCGCGGTCGACCCGTCGCACGTCCTGCTCGCAATGGGCATGCCCCGCGAGCGCGCGCTCTCGTCGGTCCGGTTCTCCCTCGGGTACGCGTCGACGCCCGCCGACATCGATGCCGCGCTCGCGATCGTCCCCGAGGTCGTCGCCAAGCTGCGGGTGACCTGATGCCGCGCGTCATGGTGATGATGAGCGGAGGTGTCGACTCCTCGGTCGCGGCCGCGCTGCTACATGAGGGCGGTCACGACGTCACGGGCGTCACGCTCAAGCTGTGGGGCGGCGAAAGCGACAGCGGTTGTTGCAGTGTCGCCGACGTCGAGGACGCGCGCCGGGTCGCGGCGCAGCTCGGCATCCCGCACTACGTCTTCAACTTCTCCGACGCCTTCGAGGCCGACGTCGTCGAGCCCTACGTCGACGCATACGCGGCGGGTGAGACACCGAACCCGTGTGTCGAGTGCAACCGCACGATGAAGTTCGGGCGGGTGCTCGAGCGGGCACGCCGGCTCGGCTACGACTTCGTCGCGACCGGTCATCACGCGCGCGTCGTGATGACCTACGACGGCCCCGCGCTCGCGCGTGCCACCGACCGGGCCAAGGATCAGTCATACGTCCTCTACATGCTCGGTGCCGAGGAGCTTGCCCGCACGCTGCTGCCGGTCGGTGAGCTGACGAAAGCCGAAGTGCGCGCGCACGCTCGGGCGCTCCGTCTGCGCACGGCCGACAAGCGCGAGAGCATGGACGTCTGCTTCATCAAGCGCGGCGAGCGCGAAGCCTTCCTCGGCGCGCGCATCCCGCGGCGTTCGGGCGCGATCGTCGACGAACAAGGCGTCGTTGTCGGCACGCACGACGGGATCGACGCGTTCACGATCGGTCAGCGACGCGGCCTCGGCGTCGCCGTCGGCGAGCGTCGCTACGTGACCGATATCGCGGTCGGCACCGCGACAGTGACGGTCGGGCCGCGAGACGCGCTGCTGCACGAACGCGTGCGTCTGCGCGACGTGCGTTGGTCACGTACCGGGTGCGATACGCGCGCGATGCTCGTGCAGTCGCGCGCGCACGGAACCCCCGCCCTTGCGAGGCTCGACGGCGACGAACTCGTGTTCGCGTCGCCGCACCCTCGGGTCGCGCCCGGACAGGTCGTCGCGTTCTACGACGGCGACCTGTGCTGCGGGGGCGGCATCGTCGCAGACTGATCCGACTGATCAGACTGATCCGTGAGCGTCACGCGCTGATCCGCCGACTCCGGGCCTGGCCGATCGCGGCGTCGGCTCGCACCACGGCAGCCGCGACCAGCTGCGGTTCGACCACCTCGGCGTTCCCGCGGCCGCGCCGTCGGCCGAACTCGACCGGCTCCGACAGGCCCATCACGATTCCGCCCGCGAGCGTGCCCAGCCGTAGGTCGAGCGCGTCGGGGGGGAGCGCGGCCGTCGCGGTGCGCCGAAGCGTCGCGATGTGCTCGCGCCGGACCAGGACGGGCTCGGTGAGCGTCAGCGGATCGGCGATCGCGATGCCGGCGGGAACGAGCACGAACCAGCGGCAGGCGAGGGGGTGCAACGCGCGTACGACGAGCAACGCGACCGGCACGCCGACGATCGTTGCGAGCGCGCCGGCGAGGTAGCGACCGTCGGCGAGGAGCAGCGGCCCACTCGCACCGCCCAGCGCCACGAGCACAACCGCCACGGGTATCGGCCCGAGCAGCAACGGCATCGGAATGCGCAACGGGAAGCGCTGCTCGTCGCCGTACGCGTGCGCGTTGGCGGCCGCCAGCGCGGTGGGCGCGGACAACGCGAGGATGGCGGCGACACCGCTGGATGCGAGCGCGAGCTCGGCCGACGCCGCGCTCGTCGACGCCGACGACACCGCGACGCACGCGAATCCACACGGTGCGACGACGCGCAAAAGTGTGAGACCCCACGGTCGCGGCGCGAACAACGCGAAGAGTCCGACCGCCCAAGTCACCCAAAGGAATACGGCCGCGAGACGCGACGACCCGATCGACCATCCATCGGTCGCATCTGCAAACGCGGCACCGGTCGTCACCGGGAGGAGCGCCCAGCTCGCGCGAGTGCACCAGAGCCAGATCAACGTGCACTCCGCTTCGTCGAGTGTGCCGGCGTCGGCCTATCCTACGAATCTTCATGGGCGAACCACTGCTCGGCGGGGCGATCTGCGCGGGGATGGCTACAGCGATCGGCAGCCTTCCGCATCGCGACGCGCACGCCGCCGCGGCACTTACCTTGCGTTGCCTGCCGGAGCTGCCCGCGGCGCCGCAGCTCCCATTTCGGTCGAGGCGTGAAGGGGTCGTCGCGCAATGGGCCGGCGCGGTGCCCGGAGTCGTGGTGCACGACGACGGTGCGATCGAGCTCGGTTCTGCCGTCGACCCGTTCGGGCCGTTGCAGCCGTCGTTCGATGAGGCCGCCCACGCCGGCCTCCTTACATTCCTCGACGTCGCGGGACGCCAGCCCCGATCACCCAAGCGCGTCAAAGTGCAGATTGCCGGTCCGTTGACGCTCGGCGTCGCGTTCGTCGACGCGGGAATGGATGCCGCGCTCGCGTTCCCGCTGGGCGCACGTGTCGCCCGCGTCTGGGCGGGCGCAATGGCCGAACTGGTATCCGAGCGGCTTCCCGACGCGGCGTTGCTGTGCTTCCTCGACGAGCCCGCGCTCGTGTGCTGGCGAAACGCCGACGGTCCGATCGAACGTGAGATCGCAACCGATCTGCTGTCGACCGCGCTCGCGGCATGCGGTGGCGCCTCGGGTGTGCACGTGTGCGGGCAGGGCGATCTCCGCCTGGCGCTTGACGCCGGTCCTCAGGTCGCCCACTTCGACGTCGGCGCGCTCGACCTCGACGATGCCAGCGCGCTCTCGCGGTATCTCGACGGCGGTGGATGGATTGCGTGGGGCGCGATCCCGACGCACCGGCCGGTCGGCGAGCAGGCGCAGCCCCTCTGGAAGGCGCTTCTCGACGCCTGGTGCGAGCTGACCCGGCGCGGTTGCGATCCCGTTCGACTGCGCGGCCAGGCGCTGGTCGCGCCCGCGTGCGGACTCGCGGGGCACGGCGCGAGCCAGGCCGAGCACGCCATGTTGCTCGCGCGTGAGATAGGCAATCGTGTACACGACCACGCCGCCGCGACGAAGCTCGCCGTCGGCGCGTAGATTTCGGCCGTGGCCGACCGCTCCTCGGGAGTTCGCCCTCCGAAAGAAGTCGTTGAACGCGTCGTTCAGTTGCGCGAGCTCATCGAGTACCACAACGAGCGGTACTTCCTCTTCGACGAGCCCGAGTTGGCCGATGCCGAGTTCGACGCGCTCGTGCGGGAGTTACGCGAGCTTGAGGCGCAGCATCCGTCTCTCGCCACGGCCGATTCGCCGACGCAACGGCCCGGCGGGCGTCCGGCGTCGACGTTCGCGCCGGTCGTGCACCGCATGCCGATGCTCTCCCTCGACAACGCGTTCTCGCGCGACGAGCTGCTCGGCTGGGGCACGCGCGCCCAACGGCTGATCACCGAGCCCATCCACTTCGTGGCCGAGCCCAAGCTCGACGGGCTCGCGATCTCGCTGCAGTACGAGGACGGACGCTTCACCGTTGGCGCGACACGCGGCAACGGCGTGACCGGCGAGGACGTCACCGAGAATCTGCGCACCATCGCCGCAGTGCAGCCGAGGCTGAAGGGGAACGCGGAGGACATTCCCGCGCTGCTCGAGGTGCGCGGTGAGGTGTTCATGCCGCTCGCCGCGTTCGAGGCACTGAACCGGCGCCAAGGCGAGGCGGGGGAGCGGCTGTTCACGAGCCCACGCAACGCGGCCGCGGGCAGTCTGCGCCAAAAGGACCCGGGCATCACCGCGACCCGCGACCTCACGCTGTACACGTACCAGCTCGGCGCCAAGGAAGGCGGTCCCCGGCTGCGGACGCATCAGGAAACGCTGGCGTGGCTCGACGCTCTCGGGTTCCCCGTGAACCCGGAGATCGAGGCGTTCGACGATCTTGAAGCGGTCTTCGAATTTTGCGAGCGGATCCAGACCGACCGTCACTCGCTCGGCTACGAGATCGACGGTGTGGTCGTGAAGGTGGACGATCTCGGGCAGCGAGCGGAGATGGGTGCCACTTCGCGGGCTCCTCGCTGGGCGATCGCGTACAAGTTCCCGCCCGAGGAGAAGACCACGCTGCTGCGCGACATCATGGTGAGCATCGGTCGCACTGGGCGCGCCACGCCGTTCGCGGTTCTCGAGCCGGTGTTCGTCGGCGGCGCGAACGTAGGGATGGCGACCCTTCACAACGAAGACGACGTCGCGCGCAAGGACGTGCGGCCCGGAGACACCGTCGTCGTGCGGCGCGCGGGCGATGTAATCCCCGAAGTCGTCGGGCCGGTGCTCGCGAAGCGCCCGCCCAAGACCAAGCCGTGGAAATTTCCCGAGAAATGTCCCGAGTGCGGTCAGCTGCTCGTGCGCGTCGAGGGCGAGGCGAACCACCATTGCGTGAACGTCGACTGCCCGGCGCAGCGGGTGCAACGGTTGGTGCACTGGGCCAGCCGCGGCGCGCTGGACATCGAAGGGCTCGGCGAGGAACGCGTGCGCCAGTTCGTGGAGTTCGGATTGCTGGAGGACGCGGCCGACGTGTACGCGCTGACGGTCGATCGCC
>JALYLU010000281.1 GCA_030774075.1 Actinomycetota bacterium
TGTCGGCGCCTTCGTCCAGATCTTCTTCCACCTCGCGCAACGCTTCTTCCACGTTGGCGGGATCCATCTGATGAGTGCGGCGGTCGCCGAACTGCGGTGCGCACTCGGCGGCGTCGCGGAACGGGCCGTAGAGCGCCGATGCGTACTTCGCCGCGTACGCGAGGATCGGCGTGGTCGTATGGCCCGTCTCGTCGAGCGCGGCACGGATCGCACCGACCTGGCCGTCCATCATTCCGCTCGGCGCGATGACATCGGCTCCGGCGTCGGCCTGGGCGACCGCGACGCTCGCGTAACGCTCGAGCGTGGCGTCGTTGTCGACCTCGCCCGCCGCGTCGACGATGCCGCAGTGGCCGTGGTCGGTGTACTCGTCGAGACAGTCGTCGACCATCAGCACGAGCGCGTCTCCGACCTCGTCGCGCAGGTTGCGCAGCGCGATCTGCACGACGCCGTCGTGTGCGTCGGCCTGGGTTCCTCGCGCGTCCTTGTGGGCGGGCACTCCGAACAGCATCACCCCGGGCACGCCGAGATCGCACAGCGCGCGGACTTCCTTGCGCAGGCTCTCCTGGGTGTGCTGCGCCACGCCGGGCATCGACGCGACGGGCTCGGGAGCGTCGATGTCCTCCTTCACGAAGAGCGGCGCGACGAGGTCGTCGACGGTGACTCGATGCTCCGCGACCAGGCGGCGCAGGGCAGGGGTACGCCGTAGCCGGCGCAGCCGACGCTCGGGAAACGTCACGGAGAAAGGCTACTGGGCCAGCTTCCGCACGAGGGCCTCGACGAGGCCCTCGATGGTGTGCGGATCGGCCTCGGCATCGACGCGCAGGCCGCGAGCCCGCGCGGTCTCGCTCGTCACGGGGCCGATCGAGACCACGCTCGGCTGCGGCTCCGGGAGCGGAACCCCGACCGCGTCGCAGAAGTTGGCGACCGTCGACGACGAGGTGAACGTGATCGCGTCGATCGCGCCCGCGTCCGCGCCGGCGCGCACTCGGGCCAGGGTGTCAGGATCGGGCGGTGCGGGTTCCGTGCGGTACACCGCGAGCGCCTCGACCTCGTAGCCCTTGCGGGCAAGGCCTTCCGGCAGGACATCGCGCGCCACCTCGGCTCGCGCGAGCAACACGCGGCTCGAGCCGGCGGGAAATGCCTCGAGTAGCGACTCGGCGACGAACCGCTCGGGCACGAGGTCGGCGCGCAGCCCACGCCGCGCCAGCGCAGCAGCCGTTCCGGGCCCGATCACCGCGATCCGAACCGGCGCGAGCGCCCGGGCGTCGAGCTTCGAGCGCGCGAGCCCCCCGTCGAAGAACGCGTCGACACCGTTTCCGGACGTGAACACGACCCAGTCGAATCCCGCGAGGTCGGGCACCGTGAAATCGATCGGAACGATGCGGATCGCGGGCAGCTCGAGCACGGTCGCACCGAGCGCGACGAGGCGCGCCCGCAATTCGCTCGCCTGCTCGCGCGCGCGGGTCACGACCACAGTCCGACCGAACAGCGCGCGGCGCTCGAACCAAGCGAGGTCGAGCGCGGCGACATCGCCGACGATGATCGCGCTCGGCGACTCGACACCCGCATCCGCGATCGTCCCGAGCGTCGCTCGCACCGTGTGCTGGTCGGGACGGGTACCGAAGCGCACGGCGGCGGCCGGCGTGGTCTCGTCTCGGCCCGCCGCGATCAGTGCCTTCGCGATCTCGGCGACGCGGCTCGCGCCCATGAGGACGACGAGCGTGCCGCCCACGTTCGCGAGCACGTCCCAGCGCGTGTCGCTTCCACCCTTCGTCGGGTCCTCGTGGCCCGTGACGACGGTGAAGCTCGTCGCGACGCGGCGATGGGTCACGGGGATGCCCGCGTAGGCCGCGGCGGCGACCGCGCTGGTCACGCCGGGCACGACCTCGAAGGGCACGCCGGCCGCGATGCACGCTTCGGCCTCCTCTCCACCGCGCCCGAACACGAACGGGTCGCCGCCCTTCAGCCGGACGACCGCTCGGCCTTCCGCGCCCCGGGCGACGAGCAAGGCATTGATCGCGTCTTGCGTCATGGCCGCGCTACCGGGCGCCTTTCCCACGTCGACCAGCTCGGCATCGGGGCGCGCCAATTCCAGCAGCGCGTGCGGCGCGAGCCGGTCGTACACGACGACGTCGGCCGCGCGCAGCAACTCCTCGCCGCGCCGCGTCAGCAGCCCGGGGTCGCCCGGGCCCGCGCCGACCAGGTACACGGTCACGCGAGATCCTCGAGGAGCGCGCGACCGCCCTTACCGTCGAGCAAATCGTGCGCCGCAGTGGCACCGACGTCGCGCGGGTCGTCTCCGGCCACACGCGTCCGCAGGACAACGTGCCCGTCGAGCGACGCGATCAAGGCGACGAGCTCGATCGGACCGTCGCATCCGTCCGCGCGCGCGAGCGCGCCGCACGGCAGGTCGCAGCCCCCACCGAGCTCGCGGAGATACGCCCGCTCGGCATCGACAGCCCGATGCGCGACCGGATCGTCGACGGCATGAAGGCGGGTGAGGGTTCGCTCGTCGTCGATGCGACACTCGGCCGCCAGTGCACCTTGCGCGACCTGCGGCAGCATCACGCCCGGGTCGAGCACACCTGCAGCCTGCGCGGCGAGCCCGAGCCGTTCGAGTGCGGCGAAAGCCACGACCACCGCGTCGTATCCGAGCTCCTCGCGCTTGCGCAGACGTGTCTCGATGCTGCCGCGCAAGGGCCCGAACGTCAGGTCGGGCCGCGCCGCGGCGAGTTGGGCCCGACGGCGAACGGAACCGGTGCCGATGCGCGCGCCCGGTCCGAGTTGCTCGAACGCGCAACCGACGAGCGCATCGCGCGGGTCGGCGCGCTCGGGAATCGTCGCGAGGACCAGCTCCGGCGGGGTCTCGGTCGGCAGGTCCTTCGCGGAGTGCACCGCGACGTCGGCGCGGCCGTCGATGACCGCCTGTTGCACTTCCTTCGTGAACACGCCCTGCCCGCCGATCGCGTGGAGCTCCGAGGTCTGGTCGCGATCGCCCGTCGTCGTCACCAACACGTACTCGACGTCGCGGCCGAGCCGGCCCCCGACGCGCTCGGCTTGCCAACGCGCGAGCGCGCTCGCCCGCGTCGCGATCCGAATCACACGGCAATCCGAATCACTCGGACTCGACCGTCGGCTCGGTCGGGAGGTCGAAGAGCGAGACAAGGGCGTCGGCGTAATAGTCGCCGCGCGGCGTTCCGGCTGCATCCTTCACGCGGACCGTGGGTTCGTGCAGGAGCTTGTTGACAACGCCTTGGGTGATCGCGTCGATCAGCTCGCGCGCGTCGGGATCGAGCTTGGCCAACTTGGCGCGGAAGCGATCGAGCTCACCGCGACGCACGTCTTCGGCGAGCTCGCGCAGTGATGTGACGAGTGGTCCGACCTCGCGGGCCGCGCGTTCCGCGCGGTAGCGCTCGATCTCCGCCGCGAGGATCGCGCGTACCTTGCCGATCTCGCCGCGGCGGCGTTCGGCCGAGCGCTGCGCGTATTCCTTCAGGTCGTCGAGGTCGAGCAGCGTGACGTCGGGGATGTCGCCGACGCCGGGATCGACGTCGCGCGGCAACGCCACGTCGACGACGAGTAGCGGCATGCCGTCTCGGCAAGCCATCACCATCTCGACCATCGCGCGCTCGACCAACATTTCGGACGACGCCGTCGATGTCAGCAACACGTCGGTGTCGACCAGCGTGTCCGCGATGTCGGTCAGTGGAATCGCGCGCGCGCCGATCAGCGTCGCGAGACGTTCGGCGCGCTCCAGGGTGCGGTTCGCGACGAAGACCTCCTGGACGCCACGCGATCGCAGCGTCGACGCGAGACCGGAACCCATCTGCCCGGCGCCGATCACGAGCACCCGCGCGCCGTCGAGGTCGCCGAGATGCTCGGCGGCGACGGCCACCGCGGCCGACGGGATAGAGACCGGATGGCGGGAGATCCCGGTCTCGGTGCGCACCCGCTTGCCCGATTCGACCGCGTGCTTGAACATACGCGAGAGCAGCTGGGGCGCGGTCTGCTCACGCACGCCGGCCTGCCACGCGTCACGAACCTGACCGAGGATCTCGCTCTCGCCGACGATCATCGAGTCGAGGCCGGCCGCGACCGAGAACAGATGCGCGACCGCGGCTTCGTCGTAGTAGGTGTAGAGATGGTCGGCGAACTCGTCGGGATCAGCCCCCGAGTGCGCGGCGAGGAAGTCGCGCACGTCGCCCACCGCGGCGTGGAAATGCGTGCAGCGGGCGTAGATCTCGGTGCGGTTGCACGTCGACAACAGCACGACCTCGAGGAGGTGCTCTCGCGCCGCCAGATCGTGCAGCGCCTTCGCGAGCCGATCCTCGGGCACGGTCATGCGCTCGAGCAGCTCGACCGGCACCGTCCTGTGGTTCAGACCGACGACGAGGAGAGACACGTCCTCAACAACTCCCTTGCCTCGTCGACGCGACCGGTTCGCACCAGTTCCACGATGCCGCCATCGAACACCGATTGCCAGTTGGCGTCTTCGGTGGAACGTCCTGCACCCCGCAACTCTTCCCGAGCGTCGGCGAGCAGGTCGAGCAGGGTCTCGTACTCAGGTCCGATCTCCTCTTCCAACCGGCGGCGCACCTGCGCGGCCAGCGCCGGGCTCCGACCCCCCGTTCCGACGCTGACGACGAGGTCGCCGCGGCGGATCACCGACATCAGCGTAAAGGAGCAGTTCGCCGGATCGTCTGCACTGTTGACCCAGACTCTTCCGGCTTCGCCGGCCGCGTGAACGGCCGTGTTCACCACAGGGTCGTCGGTCGCCGTGAGCGCGAGCCAGGCTCCCTCGAGATCACCGGCCCGGAACCCCCGCTCGTGCAACACGAGCCGGCCGGCATCGGCCCAGGCGCGAACCTCGGTGCCGACCTCGGGCGAAACCACCTCGAGCTGAGCGCCCGCTTCGAGGAGCGGCTCGATCTTGCGTGCCGCGATGCGACCCCCGCCGACGACCACCACGCGGCGGCCGCGCACCAGCAGGTTCACCGGATAGCCGGCGAGGCCGGGGCGACTGGCTCGACCTCCCACTCACCCCGCCCGTTCGCGCGGCGGTGCGACGCCGCTCGTGGCGCGCCGGAGTTGATAGAAGGAGAGGATCTGCAGCTCGATCGCGAGGTCGACCTTGCGCATCGACACACCATCGGGCACCGAGCAGACGGCCGGCGCGAAGTTCAGGATCGACGTGACGCCGGCGGCGACCAGGCGGTCGGCAACCTCTTGCGCGGCCGAGGCGGGCGTGGCCAGGATGCCGATCGCGATGTTGTGCTCGCTCACGACCCGGTCGAGGTCGTCGATCGACACGACCGCAAGCTCGCCGATCCGGTGGCCGACGAGCGCCGGGTCGGCGTCGATCAACGCTTCCACGCGAAACCCTCGCGCACCGAAGCCACGGTAGTTGGCGAGTGCCCGGCCGAGGTTGCCGATCCCGACGATCGCGACCGGCCAGTCTCGGGTGAGACCGAGCTCGCGCGAGATCTCGTGGAGGAGGTACTCGACGTCGTAGCCGACACCCCGCGTGCCGTAGGAGCCGAGGTACGAAAGGTCCTTGCGGACCTTCGCCGCGTTGACGCCGGCCAACTCCGCGAGCCGTTCGGAGGAGATGGTCGCGACCTGGCGCTCACCGGTCTCCATGAGCGCCCGGTAGTAGAGCGGCAGGCGGGCGACGGTCGCCTCCGGGATCCGGCGTCGCGAGGAAGCTGTCACCCGAGTGTCCTTTCGGCGCTCCGCAGTGGAGCACGCCCCTGGGAGCAGGGTACCGAGCTTGTGCACGCGTTCTCAAAGTGTGCGACCAACTTCTGCCAGGCGCGAGACGATGTTCTCCCGGGCAGGGACGCGGTTCCTCCCGGGCAGGGACGCGGTTCCTCCCGGGCCGGGACGCGGTTCCTCCCGGGCCGGGACGCGGTTCCTCCCGGGCCGGGACGCGGTTCCTCCCGGGCCGGGACGCGGTTCCTCCCGGGCCGGGACGCGGTTTCTCCCGGGCCGGGACGCGGTTTCTCCCGGGCCGGGACGCGGTTTCTCCCGGGCCGGGACGCAGGGCCGGCAGAGGTACCCTCGCAGCCGCCATGGTCGCCGGCCTCGCCTTCCTCGCCACCGCCGTCGCAACCCTCTTCGCGCAGGCCACCGGGGTCCGATACACACGTTCGAAGGAACCGCACCAGGGCGCCTGGACCTTCGCGCTGGCCCTGTTCGCCCTGGCATCGGCTGCGCTCGCGACCGCGGCCTCGACCGGCTGGGACCGCGGGACCTTCCGCGCCTTCTACCTGCTCGGCGCCGTGTTGAACGTGCCGTGGCTCGCCCTCGGCACCATCTACCTGCTGGGGGGCCGCCGGATCGGCGACCGCGTCCGCACCGGTCTCGTGCTGTTCTCCGGCGTCGCGATCGGCGTGCTGCTCGCCGCGCCCATCCACGGGGTCATCGCGCCGGACGGCGGCATCCCCGTCGGCAAGGACCACTTCGACGTCCTGCCGCGTGTCCTCGCCGCAGTGGGCAGCGGCGCGGGCGCAGTCGTGGTATTCGGGGGAGCCCTCTACTCGGCCATCCGCTTCGCGCGCCGGCGTGCACCCGGCACCGGCTCGCTCGCGGGCGGAAACCCGCTCAATGCGCTCGGAACGATCGTCCAGTCGAGCCGCGGACTGCTCCAGGGCGCGATCGGCCAGGACGAAGCCTTCACGATCTCGCTCGCGGCAGGAATCGTGGCCGTCTACGCGGGCTTCGTCGTTGCGTCGTCCGGCCGACGACCGGCGATCGGAGGAG
>JALYLU010000282.1:0-1387 GCA_030774075.1 Actinomycetota bacterium
AGCGTGAACCGCGCGGCATTGGCGGGTCTCTCCTTCTTGCCCCACCTCCATCCGAAGAACTGGGCCAGGTTGTAGGCGCCGGCGAAGGACGTCTCGATGGCCGCGCCGCCGACGGCGAACAGGATGCCGACGAGCGCGAGCAGCAAACCTACCTGCCCAAAGACATGTTGGGCGGCCAGCGCGGGCGTGCCCAAGAATTGTGGCGAAATGCCGTTCGGCAAGAAGACGACACCGGCAACGATCATCAACGCGAACGAGAGGAAGCCGCCGAGTGCGTAGCCGATAATCGCGGTCACCTTGTTCAGCCCGAGATCCTTGGGACCCCACCGGTCCTCCACGACGCCCGAAGAGAAGAAGAACACCTCGTAGGGAGTCATCGCCGCCCCGAGGAGCCCGACCACGAAGTAGAGGTAGACCGGCCAGGTTCCCCCGGCATGGGACCCGGGAACGAAGCCATGCGCGACCTGGCCCCACTTCGGGTGGAGCTTGATCGCCGCGACCGCGAAGACGAGCAGGCAGAGGCCCGCATAGCCGAAGACTCGCTCTATCCACCGGAAGGGCAACACCCAAGACGCGACGACGAGACCAATCACCGCGATGGGGATCAAGACGCGATACGGGAGGCCCGAGAGGAGCTTGAGGCAGATTGCGACACCTCCGATCTCAGCGGCGCACGTCATCAAGTTGACGACCTCGGAGGCGACCAGAGTCCCCAGTGCCGCCCCGAAGCCCGTCCGCTCGCGGACGAGATCGAAGACCGGGCGCTTGGCGACGGCCGCGACGCGCCCACACATCTCCGAGTAAACGATGATCCCGAGGACGCCGATCACGACGACCCACAGAAGTTGGAACCCGAAGGTCGCTCCTGCCTGCGTGTTGAAGACGAGATCACCGATGTCGACGAACCCGCCGATGGCCGAGAAGATGCCAAGCGCGACCGCGAGGACGTTCTTCAGGCTCACTTGAGCCCTTCGCCGATCTTCTGGCTCGCCCGGGCGGCCGCCTGCAGCTCACGCGCGAGCGCGCGCGCCTCGTCCCTGGATGCGTTGCGAAGGCGCTGGAGGTCGACGCTGATCTGGCCGGCCAGGACCGCCAGCTCGCGGGCCTTCGACTCGAGCGGGGGCTCGATCTTGGCCGCCTTCAAAGTGTCCTCTGCGTGGGAAGCGGCCCCGGCAAGTTCGGAGGAGTGCTCGCGGGTGTAGATACGCGTCGACCCGCCAGAGGCGGCGTCTTGGGCCAAAAGCGATCCCTCCGCGGCTTCGGATTCCAGCGACTTCGACTGCTGCGAGAGCGCCTTGGCTCCCAGCTTTCCGCCACTCGCGCAACCCCCGCCGATCAGAACCAGCATCGCCCCCACGCCCAGACCACACTTCACGCGCAACACCAC
>JALYLU010000282.1:1397-6751 GCA_030774075.1 Actinomycetota bacterium
GCGATCACGTAACAGATTGCTGGATCCGATTCACCGACGGGTCGAAGCGGTAGCCGACGCCCCATACCGTCACGATGAACATGGGCCTTGCCGGTTCGGGTTCGATCTTCTCGCGCAACCGGCGGACGTTAACGGTGACGGTCGAAACGCCACCAACGGTGTAGCCCCAAGCCTGTTCGAGGAGCGCGTCCTTCGAAAATGTCTGGGTCGGATGTCTGGCAAGAAAGTGAAGCAGCGAGAACTCGCGCCAGGTGAGGACAACCCATCGTCCGAGTACGCGTACCCTCCGCGTCTGCGCGTCGAGCAATAGGGGACCTGCGGAGAGGAAGTGTTCATCGTCATTGGTCCGCGCCGGGCCCGCGCGACGCAACACGGATCGGACTCTTGCGACCAGTTCCGCGGGTGAGAGTGGTGTGGGAACGAAGTCGTCGGCGCCGAGTTCGAGCGCTCGTGCGCGTTCGCTCGCGTCGCCGATCGGGCTGATCATCACAACCGGTACGTCCGAGTTGGTTCGAATCACGTCGAACAGCGGTCTACCGTGTTGGGTGCAGAATCGCATGTCCAACACGACAAGATCGGGCCAGCGCTGCTCGATCCAACTCATGGCCTCTTCGTCAGAGGTAACGGCGCGAGCGGTGAAACCAGCCCGTTCGAGCGCTCGGCTGACCATGCCACGTGTCTGGCCGTCGTCCTCGATGACGAGAACGCTCTGGAGCACGACGTCGCGTGCCGGTGTGGCGTCGCGATCCTCGTCCACGATGTGACCCTAGGCGGCTCTGTTGCGTTGAGTCGGACCTGGCCGCGCGGGACCGAGTCCGTGTCGGTTTCAGTTCAGATGGTGCGAGCGAGTTCGGTGAACGCGTGCGCGACGCGCCGATGGACGCGCGCTTCGACTCCGACTTCGTCGTGCCCTCGACGCACGTTCTGCATGAGCGCATGGCCGCGGACGATCACGCGTGCAGTGTGGTCACGTTTAAGGCCGCGCATCGGGCGGAGTCGCGCTTTCAGTCGGCCGTGATCGGCTTCGATCCGATTGATCGCATACTGCTCAACGTTGTGGAACGCGGCGGGCATGAGCTCATCAATCACAGCCCGTAACGCCGGGCCCGGTCGGTCACCACCTCGACCGGTTCGCCATGCGCCCGAAGCGCAAGACCAAAGAACCGTCGCGCGGCGCGGATGTCGCGTCTTGGGGAGACGGTACACGTCGATGATCTGGCCGTACTGGTCGACCGCTCGGTACACGTAACGCCACCAGCCTGCGACCTTCACGTACGTCTCGTCCACGAACCAGCGGTCGCCGACTGTGTGACGGCACGGCCCGGCCGCATCCGCGAGGAGTGGCGTGAAGCGCTGCACCCACCGATACACGGTCACGTGGTCGACCTCGATCCCACGTTCGGCGAGCAGTTCTTCAACGTCGCGGTACGACAGGCCGTACCGGAGGTACCAGCGCACTGCGAGAACGATGATCTCGGGCGGGAAGCGGAACCCGGCAAACGCCGAACTCGATACTACGCGGACCGGGCCAACATGAGATCGGAACATGCCGCCACACTCACCGGCCACCGCCACTATACGCCAATGCAACAGAGCCCCGCGCGAACGGTCAGCGATTCATCCCAGACGGATGAACTCCCATATCTGGTCGACTGCACGGCCACGGCATGTGTAAGACAACCGCTGCACGGGGCGCGTCTTACACGTCGACTCGGTCATAGCAGGCCTGGCCGGCGGCGCGGAACGTCCCGCCGGTCCCCGTCGCGATCAGACCCACCACCCGACACGATCACCGCTCGCCGCCACGGCCCGCACGCCCGACAAGGTCAGATCGCGACGATCTCGATCAGGTGCTCAACCGCACGCAGATCCTGAGGATTACGCGTGTACAACGGCAGCCCGTTCGCGAGCGCGATCGACGCGATCTGAAGATCGAGCGCGCGCGAGCCTCGAGCCTTGCGCCCGCCAGCCGCCACTGCCGCGTAGATCCGTCCGTACGCGCGCGCAGCTTGATCGTCGAACGGAAGAGGGTCAAAGGTGGCTTCCACCCGCTGCAGTCGCTCCTGACGCGCCGCGCGTTCTTCGGGATCTCGTGTCGCATGGGGACCAGCCGCGAGCTCGGCCAGGGTGATCGCGCTGATCGCAATCTCAGCCGGCAAGTGCGCGCGGGCGAGCCGATCGAGATCGATCACCACGGACGTGTCGAGTAACCCCTTCGCGTGACCGTCAGCCACGCGGCGCAGGATCCTGATCGATGCCGTGATCAACCTCATCACGGAACCGAACGGCGTCGATCGCGGCCGCGGAGGCGAACGCACCAATTACAACGTCGGCAGCAACAAATCGGCTGCGGTGGACCGGCCGCAGCTCTCCGACCGGCACTCCGTTTCGAGTGACGAGGTAGCTCTCACCCCGATCAAGCCCCCGCATGATGTCGCCGCTGTCGTTTCGAAGCTCCCGTTGGGTGATCTCGCGCGCCATAACGCGACCGTAGCACGCGTGCTACAGCCCACGACAATCGTCCGACCTGTGGGTGCCGAAAACTCGTCCGGGCATGCTGAGCAGGCGTTTCGCGCGACCTGATCGGATCCGTCGCGATGCCGCCCGTCTGCCCCGAGCTTGCTGGAGCCCCGACGAACGAGCGGATCGCTAAAGCCGCTAATGCTGCGAAACGGTTCGATCCCGAGTCCACTCGTCGGGCGGTCGCGAGAGGTGCTCGAGCGCCCCAGCAACAGGACCATTCGGGTTGATCGCGCAGTGCCATCAAGCCATGACCGTCGCTCGGCCAAAGCCGCAGGTCACGGGCCCGGACGAGTTTTCGGCACCCACAGGTAGGAGGTGGTCATCCTTCAGTTGCGTGCGACGAGACGCGAGGATGATCTGCGACCCAACCCAACGGGCATCTCAACGCTGCGCAAGCCGTTCGGCGACGCGAACTGCTCCGTAGTGCTTCGGGCTCGGCGGGCAAGCAGTATAGGTGCAGTGCCAGCGTTCTATTCAGAAGCCGTTGTGATGCATGACCGGGAGCAGGATGTCTCTGTCGGCGTTCATGCCGGCCTGGTTGGGGTGTACCGGATAGGTCGGTGGGACGGGCGCGAGCGGTTCCACCCATCGCACCGTGGGTGTCTGGCAGGCGTCATGGCCGATGCTGGGCGTGTAGGTATCGACGTACATGTCGTTGTTGGCGACGGTCACGGATTTGAGCATGGCGTTCAACTGCTTCTCTTTGTCTCGCAGGTACGGGAGGTCGCCGTCGGTTATCGGCATCTGCGGGAAGCAGCCCACCCCGTTATCAGGAAGGATGTCGAGGTAGCCGAGCAAGAAGACCTTGGCGTGAGGAGACCGGGACCGGATGCCCTGCAAGACGGAGGCGACCTTCGGTGCCGCAGCATTGATCCGGTCGCTGATTTGGTCATCGCCGTTGACGACGTACTTGTCCTTACACGGCGTTCCCGAGTTGACCAGACTGACGCAGTTCTTGATGATCTCGGTGAAACCGATGTCGTTACCACCGATCGTGAGGCTCACTGCTCGGGTGTTCGAATCCAACGCGTCGAACTGGGGCGGCGGATTCGGCGCCGGGGAGACGCTCTGAGACGACGTCATGTCTGTCGTCTCGGCGCCACTGCAACTCACGTCACGGAAGACAGGCAGATTCAGGTTCGGGGCGACCAGGTGCGGATAGTTGTGGTCGGACCGGTAACAGCCCGGCGGGTTGTTGTCTTGCACAGCGTTGGCCGGTGCAGCCGAGTACGAGTCGCCCAACGCCACATAGCTCTTCGGAGGAGTGCGGGCGGTCATACCGAGTGTCACCAGCGCGACCAGCGCCACGAACAACGGCTTGCGCGTCCACTTCCGCAACCTCACCACACGCGACGTGAACATCCACTTGCCTCCCGGCCGGCCCGCTGCGCAATGTCGTACCCGCCCGGCGAGCCTACGCCCCAAGGAGGCCGCGCCCCAAGGCGCTTCAGTTCCTGCGGACGCCGCGGCACGCGTACCGACCACGTCACGCCGCAGTAGTCGCACCCGGCGACCGACCAGACGTAGCACACCACCGGGTCGCCCTCGTGGCGTAGCTCTCGGCCGCGAAAGCCGTCGGCCTCGTCGTCCTCGCTGCAGCCGGCGACGGTGCCGTCAGCGTGCAGGATCAGGGAGCCGGGGCACGTTGCCACAGCGCGACCGTAGCGATTGAATGTGCGCGCGCCCAGGGGATGGAGCCGCCATGACCGACCTCACTCGACCTCTCGCCGATCGACTCGGTGAGGCACTGCTCGACCGCGCCGACCAGATCGACGACCCCGACGATACGTGCCCCGGCTGGGCAGGACCGAGCGGGCGCGGTCGGAAGGCCGAGACACTCCGCAAGTTCGCAGACCACCTCTCATCCGAGGAGGCGGCGCCAACGTTGATAGCCATCGTGGATCTCGAGCCGATCTTCGGACCGCTGGATGTCGCATGGGCGATCGAGATCGCCGAGACGCCAGAGAACGCGCGGGGTCCCACCTACGCACTCTCGTTCCTGCTCAAGCCAGAGTCGCCGCAAGCGTGGCTCGAGTTTCTCCGCGCTCATTACGAAGCCGACGCAATCGCGGGTGGCCGCGGCGACCAGTGAACCCCGACTCGAGCAGTCCATCCGCTACTCGGTGAGCCACTCCTCGACGTCCTCGACTGTCATGCCGAAGCCATTCGAGTGCCCCGACGCGACGACCCTGTGGGTGCCGAAAACTACGACCGGGTACGTTGACCTGGGGTTTCGCGCTGGCGTGATCGGCGCGGTTCGGACGCTGCGAGGATCGGTGCGTGGCCCGTTTCTACCGTCTTGTCCGGCTCGTGATCGACCTGTTGGTGCTGCGCGGTCACACGGATCGTTCCAAAGATGTCGAGATCCTCGTGTTGCGCCACCAACTCGCGGTGCTGCAACGCCAGAGCTCACGTCCGCGTTTCGGACGCGACGACCGCGCCATCATGGCCGCGCTCGCGCGCGTGCTCGGCCGTGACCGCTGGTCGATCTTCGTCGTCCGTCCCGACACGATTTTGCGTTGGCACCTACGCCTCGTCGCGAATCACTGGACTTATCCGCACCGGGCCGGCCGACCCTCCACCATGGTCGAAACACGCCGGACGATCATCCGCCTCGCTCGAGAGAACCCGACGTGGGGATACCGCCGCATCCACGGCGAACTCGCCCAGCTCGGCATCACGATCGCCGGTCGACCGTGTGGGCGATCCTCAAGCGAGCGGGCTTCGACCCTGCACCCGGCCGATCGGCAGAAACCTGGACGACGTTTCTGCGCAGCCAAGCGGCCGGGATTCTCGCCTGTGACTTCTTCACGGTCGATACCGTCATGCTG
>JALYLU010000283.1 GCA_030774075.1 Actinomycetota bacterium
CACCAAGACGATGCCGAGGGAGCGGCCGCGCTCGGCCACGTCGAGGAGGATCTCCTTGATGGGTGAGTCGCCTTCGCGTGGCGCGTACTTGTTCAGCTCGTCGAGCACGACGAAGAGCAGCGGCCGAGCCGTTCCCGACTGCTCCTTACGGTCGAACGCGGTGCGCAACGTCACGCCGACCACGAAGCGCTTGGCGCGATCGGGAAGGTTGTGGAGGTCGACGACCGTCACCTGCGCGTCGTCGGTCTCGATACGGTGCTGCGCTGTCTCAGGAATGTCGGCGCGCACGAGCTGGTCGAGCGCCCGCTGCGACGTGAGCAGGCGACGCACGAACGCGTTGACCGTGCCGGTGCCGGTGGCCGGCCCCGCCCAATCGCGGCGCACGAGATCGTCGTCGCTCTGCACCTTGGAGATCACGAAGTCGACGAGCGCGCGGTAGGTGCGCAACGTGCGGCCGTCGATCCGCCATCCGCCGTCGGCGGCGGCGACCCCGTCGCGCCGCAGCGCGGCGGCCACGTTGTGCACCACCATCGTGTACTGCTGGCGATCGTCCTCGGCGTCGGCGAACGCGAAGGGAAACAGCTCCTCTCCGACGAAGTCGGCGAGCGTCCAGTAGAAGGCGTGCACGCCGAGCGTACGCGTGGCGACGTCGGGGCGGGCGTTCACATCGCCCTTGCGCGGCGGCGCGAACACCGCAACCGACTTGAACGCGCCGGGCATGAGACCGAGCTCGCGGTACTTGTCGCGATCGGAGTCGGCGAGCTCGATGTTGTCGTGGTCGAGGAAGAGGAGGTCTTCACCCTTCACGTTGAACACGAGCGCGCGCGTGTTCAACGCTTCGTCGTCGAGCACGCCGGAGTGGAAGACGGCGTAAAGCAGGAACGTCGCGTACGTCGTCTTCGTCGCGACGCCGGAGATCCCCGAGATGTTGACGTGCGCGCCACGGGTGCCGTCGAGGAACTCGAGGTTCGCGTACAGCGGGTGCCCGTCGCGACCGAGGCCGATCGGGAGCTTCCGCTCCATCTGGTCGAAGAAGAGGGCCTGGTCGCGCGCTTCTCCGCTCGCCCGGTGGACGGCCGTGCCCGGAGTAGGCGGCACGAACACCTCGGGCTCGACGCGCGTCGTGAGCACCTCGGCCGCTTCGACCGGCTCGGCGGGAAGCTGCCCGTCTTCGATCAAGAAGACGTCGGAGTCGAAGCGCGCGCCCTCGTGCCGGGCGCGCACCTGCGTGACGATGCCCGACAGGTGGACCGACTCGTCGCGGCCGGGCACCCGGCGCTCGCAGACGACGACGTCGTCGAGTTGGAGGTACTGCTCGGGCGCGACTGCGACCCAGAAGGCAAGGGGGGTCGCATCCTCGGTGCCGAGCACCCGCCCGACCGGCTCGCGTCCGGGATCGGCGGTCTCGGATCCGGTCATGATGCGACGGTACCGCCGGGGTGTGACACTGGACGCGGATGGCGCGCGAGCCGCGAGCCCGGGAGCGCGCAACCCTCGAGCGACCCGTGCTGGACACCGCTCGCCCGCTCCTCTAGGATTTAGAACACGTTCTAAAAACGCCGGTCGACGGCGAAGGGGAGGGTTCACGGATCATGGAATTCGGCCTGTTCCAAGGCGGTTTCGTACACAGGGACGTCGCGGCCAAGAACCCGAACGCCGAGCACGATCGGCTCATGAGCGAGATCGCGCTGTGCGAAGTGGGCGACCGCCATAACTGGAAGTACGCCTGGTTCACCGAGCACCACTTCCTCAAGGAGTACTCGCACATCTCCGCGAGCGAGACGCTCATGGCGTGGGTGCTCGCACGCACGCAGAACATCCACGTCGCGTCGGGGATCATCAACATCACGCCGCCCGTGAATCACCCCGCGCGTGTCGCGGAGCGGGTGGCGATGATGGACGTCGTCTCGAACGGCCGGTTCGAGTTCGGGACCGGAAGAGGTTCGTCGAGCACCGAGATGGGCGGCTTCGGTATCACCGACCCCGAAGAGACCCGCGGCATGTTCGACGAGGCGATCCGCGAGATCGTGCGCATGTGGCGCGACGAGCCGTACTCGTACGACGGCAAGTATTTCTCGATGCCCGAGCGCAACGTGCTGCCCAAGCCGTACGTGAAGCCGCACCCGCCGTTATGGGTCGCGGCCGGCAATCCCGAGACGTTCGAGCGCGCGGCACGCATGGGCATCGGCGTCATCTGTTTCACCGGTGGCACTCCCGAGAAGATGGCACCGCTCGTCGACACGTACAAGAAGCACATCGTGAACGCGGAACCGGTGGGTGAGTACATCAACGACAACATCGCCATCACGACGAGCTTCATGTGCCTCGAAGACCGCGCCGAGGCGCGCAATTACATGGCGCATTCGGGGAACGGACGTCAGCAGACGCTCATCTTCCACTACCTCGACACGTTCCCCAAACCCCCGTTCGTGCCCGAATGGCCGGCCGAAATTCCCGACCCGACGCCCGAGGCGATCGAGAAGGGCTTCCGGAGCGGCGGGGCGATCGTGGGCACGCCCGACGATTGCGCGGAGGGCATCCAGAAGTGGGTCGACATCGGCGTCGACCAGCTCATCATGGGACCGTCGGGCAGCACCTATCCGCACGAGCTGCTGGAGCGAACCGTGGCGCTGTTCGGTGACGAGGTCATCCCGCGGTTCGACAAGGACCCCGAGCACTCGACGTCGAAGTACCGGGCCGCCGCGGTCGGCTGACGGCGCGGCCCATGGACGGGAACGATCACGCCGAACACTCGGACCACCCCGATCTGACCGGCGTCGCCGGCGAGATGCGCGCGGAATGGCGCGCGGAGCAGGAAGCGGCCACCGCCGACGCCGCCGCGCAATGGCGTCACGGCCGCAGCCTCGCCGACTGGTTGTGCGAACGAATGCACGCGGGCGACCGGATCGTGGTGACGGTCGCGGCACAGCCGTTCGTGGGGTTCGTCGAAGAGGTCGGCGACGATCTGCTCGGGCTGCGGTGCGCGTTCGGCCGGGTCGAGATCCACGTCGGCGTGGGAATCCCGATCTCGTTCGAGCTCGTCGAGCACGCGACGAAGGGCGGGGCTCGCTCGGCCTCGCGCCGAGGGTTTCGCGACGCGCTGCTCGCGCGTGACGCACAGGCCGGCGTCAGCGTGGGCACGCTCCCGCGACCCGACGGGATCGACGGAACGCTCCTCGTCGGTCGTGACTTCGTGACGGTCGTCACGCGCCTGGGCGCCGAGACGATCGTGCCGCTCTCACACGTCGCATGGGTAGCCGCCGCGCGCGCATGAATCTCACGGCGCGAAGATCAGCGCGGCGCGTCGAAGAGGTAGCGCAGCGAGCGTGACAGGTTGAGGTGCTGCACGGTCACGTGAAACTCGTCGGGCAGGACGGTACTGTCGATTTCGAGACTGGGGTATTGACGCCCGCGCAGCAACGAGACCATGCGCTCGGTGTCGGCGACCATGTCGATATAGCGGAGTCCGGCCTTCGCTCGTTCTTCGGCGGGGAGCATGCTCACCTCGCGTTGGCGACCGTCATGATCCTCGTGCTCGCCGACCGCGAAGAACACTTTCGCCGGCAGGTCGTCGTGCGTTGTCGCATACCGCGCCTCGTACTCGAACATCATGTCGTCGTCCCACCACAGCGACGGGCTCCCGATGCCGTAGCGTCGGAACGTGGCCGGCTCGGTGAGGAGCACGTACGTCGCGAACAGTCCGCCCTGTGAGTGCCCGAAGAAGGCGGAGTCGGCGGCATCGATGCGGTATCGCGAATGCACCCACGGCTGCAGCTCGTCGCGAATGAACGCCAAGAACCGCGGTGCGCCCCCCGTCATCGTCTGGGCCGGGAAGATGCGGGTGTAGCTCGCGTCAGAGGTGGGAGTGAAGTCGCGGGTGCGCACCTGGATCGTCTCGTCGATGGCGCCCATGCGATAGCCGATCCCGACGACGAGTATCGGTGGGAGCTGCGCGGAGAGCTGCATGAAGCGGACGATGTCGACCGCGCTCGCGAACATCCCGTTCGCGTCGCCGACGTACAACGCTGCCGGCGGCGTCGGATCAGACGCGCCGCAGTGTCCGACGAAGATCTTGAATTCGTCACCGACGTGCTCCGAACGCAGGAAATGCACTTCGGTGTCGGCGAGCGGCGATCGATCGTTCACGGACACGACGGTGCTGCTCAGCCGACGGTCAGCTTCTCGCTGATCTCCCACAGTCGGGCGGCGGCCGCATCGTCGAGCGCCGGCGCGGCGGGCTTCACGGCCTTGCCCTTGATGAAGTACTGGCCGGTGATGCCTTCGACGTCGGGAGACGACGCGAGGTATATCGAGATGAGCGCGCCTTTCTGGGACGAGATCGCGAAGGGACGGATGAGCGGCATGCCGACGGATCCGAGCAGGCCGAGGTCGCCCTCGCGGGCAAAGTTGCTGGCGACGAAGCCGGGATGCAAGGCGTTGGCGGTGAGCACGTCGGGGTCGGAGCGGCGGGCGAGCTCGCGTGTGAACAACAGGTTCATGAGCTTCGTCGCCGAATAGACGCCGAAGCCACCGTACCTGCGACGCTCCCAGTCGAGGTCGTCGAAGTCGAGTCCGTTGCGCGCGGTCGTGTGCGCGAACGACGAGACGTTGACGACGCGCGCGGGTGCGCCACGCGCGAGCGCGTCGTGCAGGAGGTTCGTCAGTAGGAAGTGGCCGAGATGGTTGACTTGGAACTGCATCTCGTGGCCGTCGACCGTCACGACGCGCTTGCGCAGCACGCCTCCGGCGTTGTTGAGCAAGATGTCGAGCCGGTCGTGCTCGGCCGCGAACGCGTCGGCGAATGCGCGTACTGACGCGAACGACGCGAGGTCGATCGGGATCGTCTCGACCCGGCCGCGCGCGTCGGCGCGCGTCTCGATCTCGGTGCGCGCGGCCGCGGCCTTCGCCGGGTTGCGGGCGGCGATCACGACGTGCGCGCCCTCGCGGGCGATCCCGATCGCGGCCTCCTTGCCGATGCCGCTGTTGCCGCCGGTGACGACCGCGATCTTCCGGGAGAGGGCGTTCACGACTGGGCTTTCACGATTGGGCTTTGTCGGCCGCGCTCGGGGAACGGTCTTCGCCAGGCTGGGCCCGGACCCAGGCGATGAGCTCGTCGCGGTGGAAGCGGATCTCTCGCCCGCCTGGGAATCGGTGCGCGGGAATGCGGCCTTCCCGCACCATCCGGCGTAGGTACTCGACGTGCACGTGCAGCAGCTCGGCTGCGAGCGCCGTCGTCAGGATTTCGGGGTAGCGGCTGGCCGCGGTGGGCGAGTCGCCGTCGGGGGTCGGCATGGGGCCGCACGTTAGCCGCCATCTGGGACAACTTCGAGCTACCTGCGACACCAGCGTTGGCGACGGCGCTCCGCGTCGCGCCCGCGGCGATTGCGGACGCGCGCAGCTCTAGGTGGCTGCCGAAGAAGTGGCGTTCGGCGTGGTCGTGTTGGTGCGGCTGGCGTTGATCGGGGGCGAGTCGAGTCGGGGCGCGCTGACGCGGGGTTCAGGCATTGCAGGTTCCCATGAGGTCGGTGTCGAGGGTGAAGAGCTTTTTGAGGTTGACGAGACCGGCGGTGAGGCGCAGTTGGAGCAGCGCTTTGCGTTGCCCGCGGTAGCGGGCCTTGCCGAGTCCGTGCATCTTGAGCTCGGCGAGTTTGCGTTCGACGAGGGATCGTCGCCGGAGCTTGCGGCGGGTGGCGGCCCGGACCTGTTCCGCTCGGGCAGCTTGCAGCCGATGTTCGTGGAAGTTGAGCGTGATGCTTCGACCGGCGGCGTTGGTGGTGCAGCCCTCGCGCAGCGCGCAGCTCGCGCATCGATCACCGAAGCGCAGGACCCGCACGCGTCGGTGCTTGTTGTCGCGACCCCATCGGGCGTCGGTGGTGGTGTGTCCGGCTGGACATGTCGCGGTGAGCGCGTCGGGATCGATTACGAAATCGGTCTTGATGAACCGGCCCGTCGACGCGGGCGGCTGGGTTTTGGCGGTCACTTTCGCGCCGACCGTTTCGACCGCGGTGCGTGTGTCGCCGTCGCCATACGCGGTGTCACCGAGCACCTCTCGCACCGACACTCCCGCCCGACGAGCCCCCTCGACCAGCGGTGCTGCTTGGGGTCCGTCCGCCACGTTCGCCGCGGTGGTCGCGACACCGAGGATCAACTCGTTGTCGTGATCGGTGAGCACGTGCGCCTTGTAGCCATCGACCCGCTTCGACGGGCTCTTGCGCCCATGTCGCATGTCAGGGTCGACCACCGAGATCACCCGATCGGGAGCAACCCCACGGCGGATCGCCGGGCCTGCTTCATCGTCGGGGTCTTGGTCGATGTCTTGGTCGATGATCCGCTCCAACAACGCTCGGGCTTCGCCCAACGCTTCGACCTCGGCGGTGGCGCCCAGCACCTGACGGGCCACACCGACGAGGCGGCCGAGCTCGCCACGCCGGACCGTCGCGTCGGCCCAGTCGACACGCGCTTTGCCTGCCACCACACCGTTGGCTTGACCGCGCAGCCGCTTGGGCAACGCCTCGGCGCCACCCGCCGCGCCGATGACCTTCGCGATCGCTTGGCGGATCAACTCATAGGTATCGGCCACCGCAGCGGCGCCCATCACCCCAGTCGAGTCCACGATCCCGAGCACCTTCTTCGGGAACAACCCCGCAGCGACCGCACGTTCGAGCGTGACCCGCAACACCCGCTCATCCGCGTCGTTGACCAACAACCGCGACCGGAACACCGACAG
>JALYLU010000284.1 GCA_030774075.1 Actinomycetota bacterium
ATGTACACCGATGTGCGGCCGGCGCTGCACGCGAGTACCCGCGGCTCACTCTTGCACGGCGACATCGGCCGCATGCACGTGTTCGCCGACCCCGCGAACGGGGCTGTCACCGATCTCATCGACTGGGGTGACGTCCTCGTCGGCGACCCGGTCTGGGAGATTGCGGTGGCGCACTGCCACATGACCAGCCCGGCCGAGGGACACCTCGCGTACACGGGCCACGACGGACTGTTCCCGTTCCTGCTCGCGGGCTACGACCCGGCCCCGGAGATGGTCGCCCGCATCGACCGACTCCTCGCCTTCTACTCCGCGCTCCGGTTCGCGTGGGTCGCCCGAATGTGTCACGAGCGCTTCGGCTTCGTGCCGGAACACCAGACGACCCGCCTACACGAATGGACTGCTGTCTGACGCGTCATGCAGAGCGATCGCAGACTGTTCACTGCCGCATCGTGTCCCCCGCGCCCGATCAGGACGCATAACCACGCGCCAGAACGGGCAGAACGGACGCAAGAGCCGTTAGAGCGGCGGCCGCTCACCCTCGGCGTCGCAACGGATAACGCGCCCGATCTGCCGTACTGCGTCGGCGGCGTCTGTGTGCGTCGTCGTTGCCGGCCGGCCCTCATCGGGCAATAGGTCGCGCTCCGCGCGCGCTAAGGACCGGAAGGATCGCTCCCCACCTCCGTAGCGTCTTCTGAGCTCCGGAGCTGATTCTCGGCCAGCAGACGCGCAAGGTTGGCAAGATCGCCGCCCAGCATTCTCCCCAAGCGTGGCGCAATGAGCCGCGTCGTCACGCGCGTCCGAAGGCGTTGATCCGGGCGCACACGGATCTGTAGGTGTGTCATCTCCGCCTCAGGGCCTTGCGTGAGTTCCCAAGTGAACTCGGCCCGTCCGAACGGCAGGGTCGATCGAAGCGTGAAGTAAGCAAACGGCTTGGAGTCGACCACCTCGTGGTCGATCGCGGCCCGGCCGTGGACGCAGTGGCTCGTCGTGCCGACCCCCCATACCCCTTTCGGGTGGCGCATATCGATGCTGTCGGCGCTGATTTGCCATTGGCGCTGGCGTTGGGCGGAGTTGAGCCAGTCCCACGCAATCGTCGGCGAGGCCGGAAGGTCAACATCGAACACGTAGCGGGTCGAACCCGGCTCGACGTAGACCGCGGTGCGGTCCTGATCCTCTCGCCACGCGCCCTCGAGGTCGAGCACCCAACCCCTGATCTCGGCCGTCTGGTGGTGCTCCACCAGCCCCGTCGCCACTGAGTCGAGCTCGACGTGGTCCACACACGCCTGGGTGAGCAGCGCGTAGCCCTCTAGCCCCGTCTCTTTCGTGACGGTGTTCTTGAGCAGCCTGTGCACGACGATCACATCGGCGCCGACCAGCTCGCGCGAGTGGGCCATCTTGCGCTCGACAAACTCGCCATGGTGCACGACGAACTTCAGGTCGAGTTCGGGGATCGACGCGCAGGCACGACAAGCGCAGCTCGTGTTGTGGTCGATGTCGCGTTGGCGCCGCTTGAACGCGAAGTAAGCGGCGCAGACGAGCTCGACAAGTTGGTCGGCCGACAAGTCCCCGGTCCGGTGGACAAACACCGCATCGCCCTCGAGCTTGTCAACCGTAAACGTGGTGCCGAGCGTCGTCGCGATGACGCCGATGAGATCGGCCAGCACGTCGTGAGCGTGCTCAAGCTCCACCCCCTTGAGGTAGCTGGTGTAGCCGCCGATGTCGGCGATCAGCAGATAGCCCCGATCGACCCTTGCCATTCTCCGCTCCCATCCCGAGTGCGTTCTCTAGTTTGACGCGTTTGTCGCTCCGCTTGCTTACCGTCGGTTGCAAGCGCACGTCCGGGACCGCGTCATATCTGCTCGGCATTGCGTGTTCTAGGGACATCACTTGACGCTGGGGTGCCTCTGCGTCCGGTCTCCCGCGACCCGACGCGACCGAGCGAGGCCCGCGATCGCGTCGCGCTACTCGGTCATATCGCGCCACCGACCCGGCGTACCGGGGCACCCCCGGCCTGTCGTTTGGGGGACGCGCGTTTGGGGACAGTCGCGCCGGTCGTTATGTGCGGCTGCGCTCGTGGCATAACGCGCCCCGAGCGACCTCTGTGCGCGTTCGCGACAGCAACCGCGTATTCGCTGAGCGGCGTTAGGGTGTGCGGTCCGATGTCGAGCCAGTCTGTCCTGGCTTACCGACCGGGAAGAGGGGTCCGAACCCGCGATGCCAGCTTGTTCATTGGAAGAACTCAAGGAAGCGTTCGATGTGTTCTGTCGCGTCGGCAACGAGTGCGCACAGAAGGACGACTACAACGCGTTCGCCGACCTGTTCACCGAGGATTGCCTCTACGTCGAGCACTTCTACGGAACGATGCACGGTCGGGAGGAGGTGCGGAACTGGATCGTGCCGCTCATGCGGGAGTACCCGATCAACGAGATGGTCCGCTACACCAACGATTGGGTGTACTACGACGAGTCGAACGGGCGGGTCCTGTTCTGCCCCCGTACCCACATGTCCGATCCTGGCGACGGCACTGAGCACTCGGAGGTCAACTGGAGTCTCGTCGAGTACGCGGGGAACGGGCTGTGGTGTATGGAGGAGGACATCTACAACCCGGAGGAGTGGGGCACCTTGGTGAAGAACTGGCTGGCGGCGAAGAAGGCAGCCGAGGCTTCATCCTGACGACCGACACAGATCTGCCGACCTCGCGCACGTGCTGATGCGCAGAACCGAACACATCGCGCGTGCATAACGCGCGTCGTCCTCACCGACGCAGAGGGCTTCACGGTGACCGTTCGGTCACGATCGCGAACGCCTCGGTGCCGGCGTTCGGGGACAGAGCTCAGGCGTTGTGAGGCGGTGTTCTTGGAGCGGGAGGCCGTGACAGCCGGCGTGTGGCTAGCGTCAGGTCATGTCCAGCCAAGAAGAGAAGGCGGCGCGGTTCCTTTCCCTGCACCATGGCCCGGCGCCGCTGCTGATCCCCAATCCGTGGGACCTGGGCTCGGCCAAGGTCCTCGTCGGCATGGCCTTCGAGGCGCTCGCCACGACCAGCGGCGGGTTCGCGGCCACGCTCGGGCGCGTTGACGGATCGGTCCGGCGCGAGGAAGCCGTGGCCCACGCCGCGGCCATCGTCGCCGCGGTCGATGTACCGGTGTCGGCCGACTTCGAGAACTGCTTCGCGCACGAGCCCGCGGGGGTGGCGGCGACCGTCGAGCTTGGAATCGAAGCGGGATTGGCCGGATGCTCGGTCGAGGACTGGAGCGGCAGCGACATCTACGGCATCGATCACGCCGCCGAACGGGTGGCGGCCGCGGCCGAGGTCGCCCACGGTGGCCCGGTCCAGTTTGTCCTCACCGGCCGCGCCGAGAACCACATCCACGGCCGGCAGGACCTGGCCGACACGATCGACCGCCTCCAGCGCTACCAGGAGGCCGGGGCCGACGTACTCTTCGCGCCCGGAGTGATCGACCCCGACGACCTGCGCCAGCTCATCCGTGAGGTCGACCGGCCCGTCAACGTCGTCGCCCGTCCCGGCTGTCCCCCGGTGGCCGAGCTTGCCGAGCTCGGGGTGCGGCGGGTGTCGGTGGGGGCTTGGTTCGCCTGCGCCGCGCTGGGCGCGCTCGTGGAGGCGGCGACCGAACTGCGCGACAAAGGGACGTTCGGTTATCTGGACCAGGCCAGCATCGGCGCGCAGACAGCCCTCCGCGCCTTCAACCGCGACTAGTGAACCGAGGTCGTCACTCGCGCACGGTAACGGTGGCTGTTGTGTCGTCCGTAGCGCGATAGTGCTCTGCCAGTCCCGGGTAGCCACTCATCCGACTGATCCCTCCAGATGCCGCTCCGCGACCCGGCGTCGCTGACAGTCTGTGGACGAGCGACCGAGCGATTCTCGACAGCACGGGGACCTCTGCGATGTGCTCGGAACCGGCACATACAGCGTGTCGCTGAACATTGGGACACCCCTCGGACTGAACCCTCGAGCGGTCAGCTGAGGTCTTGGAGTGCTTGGGCGGCGCGACGTTCGACGTTCGCGTATCCGTGGGTCGTGGCGGCGGTGTGTGCTTTGGTGAGTAGTTCCCGGGCCTTTTCGATGTCTCCCGGTGCGTTGCGCTCCGCGAGCATATTGCCCCACAAGAGGTTGGCGCGGGCGGCGTCGAACTTGGCACCCATCCGGAGGCTGAGCGCGGCGGCTTGGGTGAAGTAGGTGTCGGCTTCGTCGTAGCGGAGCAGGATGGTGGTGAGACCGCCGAGATAGTGACTGACCGGGCCCTGAGTCGCAGTGCCGGTATAGCACCACTGGTCGGCATATGGGGCGAGCCGATCGAACAGTGGCCCCGCAGGTTGCGGGTCTCGGCAAACGATTGCGGCTTCGGCATACTGGACCATTCCGGCGGTCCAGATGTAGTCCAGCGGAAGATCGAAGTCGGCGGCTGAGAACTGTTGCAGGAGACGACGCGCGTCGTCGGTGCGGCCAGCTTCGGCGTACGCGACCGCGACCATCGCGGTGATTGCGGGGAGCCCGGGATTCTCGGCCTCCGCCTGCTCGATGAGTGCAACGAGGTCGCCCATGGTGCCGCGTTGCCAGCTCACGCCGATGAACTGTGCCTCGAAGTGGAGGGTGGCGTCGGGTTGGCCGCTGTCGGTGCCGAGTTCGAGTGCCGCGGTGGCCAACTGTTCGGCCTCATCGGTGTCGCCGGCGATCAGCGCCCGTCCGGCGCGCATGAATGTGAGTGTCCAGTCGACCATTGGCTGGTTGAGCTGATCGGCGACCGACCGCATGATCTCGAGGCAGCGGTCGGCGTCGTCGATGTCGCCGGCCGCGCCAGCCGCCGCCATGGCTTCGCTCGCCGCAACGAACAGCACGAACGGGTCACCGATCCGTTCGGCACGCGCCAGCGCGTCGGCCGACTGGGTCCGCCGTTGCGCGAGCAGGGACGGCACGAAGAGCGGGTCGAAAATGTGGGTCTGGACCCACACGTTGATGGCGTCGTCACCGCCGGACTCGGCGATGGCGAGGGCCTCGTCGGCGAGCGCTTGGCGGCGTTCGAGGGGACTTCCGTAGGCGAGTTCTGAACACAGGGTGGCGAGCACACGCGCCCGGTCGAGGTCGTCATCGGCGAGGCGGGCCAGGGCCATTTCCAAGATCTCGACTTTGTCTGAATCGACGGCCCCGACACTGGTGGTCCAGCCCCGGTCATTGGCCAGAGCGGCCGCGACGAGGCGCTCGGCGTCGCCGAGGTCGCCGGCCCGGCGTGCGGCGTCGAGGAGCGTGTCGCGAAAGGCGGGGTCGCCGGTTTGGCGTTGGGCGGTGCCGAGCCCGATCGCCAAATCGATGCCGAGGGTCGGATCGGGGTCGTCGGCTTGGGCGTACAGGTCGAGGGCCTGGGCGTAATAGCCGAGCGCGTCGCCCGGAGCGAGTGCGGTGAGTGCGGCGTCGCCGGCCTGGCGCGAGTAGTTGATGGCTTTGGTGAGGTCGATGGGTTGGGTGGCGTTGAACCAGTGTCGGGCCAGCTCACCCACACGTGTGCCGGGCCGGTCGCCGCAGAGGGCTTCGAGCGCCTCGCCCACCTGTCGGTGCGCCCGGGCTCGGCGGTTATGGCCGAGGTCTTCATACAGCGTGTGTTGGATGAGGGCGTGCGCGAAGTTGTAGCGCCCGGTGTCGGCCACGTCGCGTACCAAAGAAGCGGCGGTGGCGGCTTCGAGGATGTCGAGCACCGCGTCCTCGGTCGTGTTCGTCGCTCCCGCGAGGAGATCGAGGTCGAAGTCCCGACCGATCACGGCCGCAATCGACAGCACCTGTTCGGCGTCGGGTCCCAAGCGCCCGACCCGAGCGCCGATCACCTCGCGCACACTGTCGGGCAAGGCCATCTGTTCCAGGGAGTCGTCCGCTCTCCATCTTCCAGTGGCGTCCTGGAAGATCGCGCCGGTCTCGGCAAGATGGTTGAGCACCTCGGTCACGAAGAACGGGTTGCCGTCGGTCTCGCGATACACCGCATGCGCGAGACCCACCGCGGCGTCGTTAAGGCTATGACCGGCAGTGGCCTCCATGAGTGCCACCACTCCCGTGTCGTCCAGCCCGGCGAGTTCGATACGCGACACGCCACGCTGGCGACGGAGCGCGGCCAGCGTTTCGAGGAACGGATGCGAGCGCGACAACTCACTATCGCGGTAGGTCCCAAGAACAAGTAGGCGCATCGCCTGTTCCGACGCAGTCAGATGACGCAACAGCAGCAGGCTCGCCTTGTCAGCCCACTGCAAATCGTCTAAAACGAGGACGACTGGCTGATGCTCTGAGGCCGCGGCCAACAGCCCCACGACCGCGACGAACAACAAGAACCGTTCGGTGTCGGTGTCGGTCGCCTTCGACGGGGGCAGGTCCGGCAATCTGCTCGCCAGTGCGGGGACCAGCCGGGCCAGCTCCGAACCGTGCGCCGCGACATGCGCGACGAGCTGATCCTCGGGAGCGTGGGTGACGTAATGGCCGAGCGCCTCGACGAACAGTTGGTAGGGGGTGGCGAGATCCTCCTCGCAATGCCCGAACAACACGGACGCCCCGGCATCGAACGCAGCGCGGGACGTCTCCGCGACCAGCGTGGTCTTACCCAGACCCGCCTCACCCGAGATGAGCAGGACCTCGCGTTCTTTGCCGCTGCCGACGCGTTTGAACGCATCCAACATCGACGCCATCTCGGCCTCGCGGCCGACAACACCTACCG
>JALYLU010000285.1:0-787 GCA_030774075.1 Actinomycetota bacterium
GCCAGCGCGGTGAACATCAACTTCCGCTATGTCGGGGAGGAGCTGCGCTACCTCTTCGAGAACTCCGACATCGTCGCCTGCATCTACCAGCGCGAGTACGGACCGGTCGTCGCCGCGTCGCGATCGACCCAACCCCGCTTGCAACATTTCGTCCGCATCGAATGGAATGATTCGACCGCTGACGATGCCGGCCTCGACCCGCTCGAGTTCGAGGCCGCGATGGCCGCGGGCTCACCGGCGCGTGATTTCCCCGAGCGTTCCGACGACGACCTCTACCTGCTCTACACGGGCGGTACCACGGGGATGCCGAAGGGGGTGATGTGGCGCCAGGAGGACGTGTACTTCGCGCTCGGAGGAGGCATCGACGTCTTCACCAACGAGCGGGCGCCGGCGCCCGCCACCGCGAGCGAGAAGATCGACGCATCGCAACCGCGCGGTCTCGTGATGATCATCCTGCCGCCGTTCATGCACGGCGCCGGACAGTTCTCGCTGTACCGGACGCTCTTCGAGGGCAACTCCGCGGTGATCCCCGCGCGATTCGAGCCGGAGGAGGTGTGGCACACCGTCGAGAAGTACGGCGTGAACGTCATGCAGGTCACGGGCGATGCGATGGCGCGCCCACTCGCCGACGCGCTCGAACGTATGCAAGGTCAGGTCGACGTCTCGTCACTTGTGTCGTTCGGCAGCACGGCGGCGATCTTCTCGCTGACGGTGAAGGAACAGCTTCAGGCTCTGCTCCCCGAATATGTGGTTTTGTTTTTTTATTTTTTCTCCACCGAGACCGTGT
>JALYLU010000285.1:797-6704 GCA_030774075.1 Actinomycetota bacterium
TCCCCGAATATCTGGTGATGACCGATTCGGTCGGCTCCACCGAGACCGGGATGAACGGGATTCGCTTGGTGCAAAAAGGTGATGCGCCGAAGGAGGGCATCACGAGCGTGCAGGCCGCGGCCGATTCGGTGGTGCTCGACGACGACTTCGAACCCGTCGCGCCGGGTTCGGGCGTCGTCGGATTGCTCGCGCGCGGCGGCAACATCCCGCTCGGCTACTACAACGACCCGGTGAAGACGGCGGAGACGTTCGTCACCGACTCTCGGGGTCGTCGTTGGTCGATCCCGGGCGACTTCGCGCGCGTCGAGGCCGACGGTCGCATCACGTTGCTCGGTCGTGGATCGGTTTCGATCAACTCGGGCGGCGAGAAGATCTATCCCGAGGAAGTCGAGGGCGCGCTGAAGTCGCACCCTGACGTGTACGACGTCCTGGTGGTCGGCGTGTCCGACGAGCGCTGGGGCGAACGCGTGTGCGCGTTGCTGCAACCTCGACCCGGCCGGGAGCCCGGGATCGAGGAGCTGCGCGAGCACTGCCGGAGCCGAATCGCCGGATACAAGATCCCGCGCGAGGTGCTGCTGGTCGATGAAGTTCCGCGGCTTCCGAACGGGAAACCCGACTACCGGTCGGCCAAGGAACAGGCGAAGGAACGCGCGCGCCGCGTCTGAGCGACCGCGTTGGTCTACGGTGCACCGGTTCGATCCTGCTCAGCCCGCGGGTCCGACGACCGATCGGAATGTCGCAATGACTTCTTGCCGTCTTCACTGCATCGCTGCGCTCACTGCGGTCCTGTTCACAGTCGCGCCCCTTGCTGCCTCCGTCGCGACCGCGAGCGATGCCGCGGCCGACACGACGACGCACACCCCGGTCATGGGCCCGAGCCTGCTGACGGCCAGTCAACTGGCGGCCTGGTACCACCGGCACAGCGGAGTCACGCCGCAGATCCCGGCCTTCGGCGGGCACCCCGCGGGCGACGTCGCCGCGCTCGCGCAGGTGTTCATCGACGACGGAAGAGCCGAAGGTGTTCGCGGCGACATGGCATTCGTGCAATCGCAACTCGAGACCGGTTGGCTCGGATTCGCCGGTTCACAGATCCCGCCCGACGCATACAACTACGCGGGCATCTACGCGTTCGACGGGCGTACCGGTCTCCCGAACTGCGCGCACGGCGACTCGGCGCCGAGCCGGTGCATGGGAACGCCGCAGCACGGAGTCCTCGCGCAGATCCAACTCCTGCGCAGCTACGCCGATCCCGCGGCGAAGACGGCCCCGAATCGGTTGATCGCCGCACCGTCGGATCGAGCCGGAATGGCGCCGCTGTGGGAGTACTTCGGTGGCCACGACTGCCCGTGCGGCAAGCTGATCTGGGCCTCGGCCGACGGCTACGGCGTGCGCATCATCCAGATGTACTCGCAGGCGCTCGTCGAGAGCGGCATGGCGGGCGCGTGCGTCGCGTACGCGCCGCAGGTCGCCGGACCGACCTCGGGCACCGGATATTGGGACGTCACGCGCGACTCCGTCGTCCACTCGTTCGGCGACGCGAGGTTCTTCGGCGATACGCGTCACATCAGGCTGAACGCGCCGCTCACCGGCGGTGAGTCGGTCGAGGGCGGAAGTGGGTACTGGCTGCTCGCGCGCGACGGCGGCGTCTTCTCGTACGGCGGTGCGCGCTTCTACGGCTCGACCGGCGGCTTCCGCCTCAACAAGCCGGTGAACGGCATGGAACGCACGACGAAGAGCGGCGGCTACTGGCTCGTCGCCGACGACGGCGGGATCTTCTCGTTCGGGAACGCGCGCTTCTTCGGCTCCATGGGTAGTTCCCACCTCAATCAGCCCGTGCTCGGCATGGAGCGCACGCCGAGCGGAAACGGCTACTGGCTCTTCGCCTCCGACGGCGGCATCTTCAGCTACGGCGACGCGCGGTTCTACGGCTCGCTCGGCGGAACCAAGCTCTCCTACCCCGTCGTGTCGATGCAGCGCACGGCGACCGGCCACGGCTACTGGATGATGACGCTCGACGGGCGCGTGTTCCGCTTCGGAGATGCGCGCGGCTACGGCGACATCGGTCGATGCACGAACTACTTCGGCGCGGCGCGGATGCTCGTCAGTCCCGACGGCGGGGGCTACTGGATCGCGACGAACAACGGCAACATCGTCGCCTTCGGCGATGCCAAGAACCTCGGTTTCCCCGCGACCGTCGGCGGCACGACGATCGCCCTGCTCGCCTCGAAGTGACGCGGTAGTCTCGGCGCGACAACACCCACGGGGAGCTCGGGGGAGACCGGGCTGAGAGGGTGGCACGCGCACGACGCGCCCCGCCGCCGACCCCTCGAACCTGCACCGGGTAATTCCGGCGGAGGGAGGGATGCGCGTGACACGCGCCGCCATCGTGCTCGCGGGAGGCGATCCCGTCGCGCCCAGTCTGCGAACGTTGTTACCCGACGAGGCCGTCGTCGTTGCCGCCGACTCGGGTCTGCACCAAGCCGATCTGCTCGGGTTGCGGGTCGATTACGTCATCGGCGATCTCGACTCGGCCGATCCCGCCGCGGTCGCGCGCGCCCGCGCCGCGGGTGCGGTCGTCGAGCGCCATCCGGTCGACAAGGACGCAACCGATCTCGAGCTCGCACTCGACGCGGCGCGTGACCGGGGTGCGCGGCGCATCACGGTTGTCGGGGGCGCGGGCGGCCGGCTCGATCACTTCCTGGCCAACGTCGCCTTGCTGGCCTCTCCCCGATTCGCCGATCTCGAGATCGATGCCCGACTCGGCGATGCGTACGTGGTGGTGGCGCAGGGTGGCCGGCTGCCGTACGTCATAACGGGCGCCGCGGGCTCGCTGGTCACGCTGATCCCTGGGGGTGACGACGCGTGCGGCATCACCACGGTCGGGCTGCAGTACCCCCTTCACGGCGAGACCCTGCGGCGCGGAACGACGCGCGGAGTGAGCAACGTGCTCGTCGGCGAAGAGGGGTCGGTCGTGCTCGACCAAGGAACGTTGCTCGTGATCCAAGCCTTCGGAGGTGCATTGTGAAGCGTGTGCTCGTCGCGGTCACGGCCGCCGTCATACTCGCGTCGGCGTGCAGCAGCAGTGCCAAGCACGCAACACCATCCGGAACGGCGTCGACGGTCGGGCCTCGCATCGCGACGGTCACGCTGCTCACGCACAGCTCGTTTGCCGCGTCGAAGGACGTGCTGGCCGATTTCACCAAGCAGACCGGCTACAAGGTCAAGATCCTCCAGCCGAGCGATGCGGGCGTGATGGTCAACGAGGCGATAGTTCGCAAGAAGAATCCCGTCGCCGACGCGTTGTTCGGTGTCGACAACACGTTCCTCACGCGTGCGCTCGACGCCGGAATCTTCGATCCATACGTCGCCCATGGTCTCGATACCGTGCCCGCGGCGCTGCAGGCCGACCCGCAGCATCGCGTGACGCCCATCGACAAGAGCAATGTGTGTGTCGACAAGGACACGTCGTGGTTCGGTCACGACGGTCGACCGCCCGCGCCGAACTCGCTCGACGACCTGATCGACCCGCGCTACAAGAACCTCACCGTGGTCGAGAACGCGTCGACGTCGTCACCGGGGCTCGCCTTCCTGCTCGCGACGATCGCCGCGAAAGGCGAGAGCGGCTGGCAGGCGTACTGGAGCGCGCTCCGGAACAACGGTGTGCGCGTCGACGACGACTGGACGCAGGCCTATCAGAACGACTTCACCGCGGGCGGCGCGAGCGGCGACCGGCCGATCGTCGTGTCGTACGGCTCCGATCCGGCCGCCGACGTCCTGGGCTCGAGTCCGCACCGCGACACGCCGCACGTCGATGTCATCGCGTCGAGCTGCTTCCGCCAGGTGGAGTTCGCCGGCGTCTTGCACGGAGCGCGCAACGTTCCGGGCGCGCAGGCGCTGGTCGACTTCATGTTGTCGCGCCGGTTCCAGGAGGACATGCCGCTCCAGATGTACGTGAACCCGATCGTGTCCGGTGCGACGCTCCCTGCGGTCTTCACCAAATGGGCGGTCGATCCGCCGCACCCGTACTCGATCGACCCCGCGACGATCTCGGCAAAGCGCAACGGCTGGATCAAGGAGTGGACCGACCTCGTGGTCCATTGATGGGCGTGGGTCGCGCCGCGCGCATCACACGGGTTGCCGTCCCGGTCGGCTTCCTCGCGCTTTTCTTCGGGTGGCCGCTCGGAGCGATCTTCACGCACTCACTGCGCGCCGGCGCGCTCGTCGACGTCGTCACCGACCCCTTCCTGCGGCGCGTGGCGTGGTTCACGCTGTGGCAGGCGGTGCTGTCGACGATCTTGACGCTCGTTGCCGGCCTGCCGGCCGCGTACGTCGTGGCGCGCTACGAGTTTCCGGGACGGCGACTGTTCCGGGCGTTCGTCACCGTGCCGTTCGTGTTGCCGACGGTCGTGGTCGCGACCGCGTTCCTCGCGTTGTTGGGGTCGGGCGGCCCGCTCTCCTTCCTGCAATGGCGGCCGGGCGTCGCCCCCATGCTGGTCGCCCACGTGTTCTTCAACGTTGCAGTCGTGGTGCGCACCGTCGGCGGCTTCTGGGCGAATCTCGATCCCCGACGCGAGGAGGCGGCCCGCATGCTCGGCGCCTCGCGCCGGCGCGCGTTCACGCACGTGACGTTGCCGTTGCTCGCGCCGTCGATCATCGCCGCCGGTTCCATCGTGTTCCTGTTCACGTTTACGTCGTTCGGGGTCGCGTTGCTGCTCGCCGGTCCCGCACACGCGACCCTGGAAGTCGAGATCTACCGCCAGGCGATCGACGTTCCCGATCTCCAGACGGCCGCGGCGCTCGCGCTCGTGCAGATCGTCGCGGTGCTCGCGGTCGTGTTCGCGCTGGCACGCGCGCAGGAACGGCGCGCGGTCGCGCAGCGACTGGTCGGCGCAGCCGACGCGGCTCGACGCCCGCGCGGCCGGGAGAAGCTCGTGGTCGGCGGGATCCTCGGTTGCACGACGCTGTTCCTCGGCACCCCGCTGGCCGTGTTGGTGTGGCGATCGCTGCACATCGGCGGGCGGTGGAGCATCGGGTCGTACCGGGCGCTCGGGACGAGCGCGTCGACGAGCACGCTTTTCGTCTCGCCGTGGGCCGCGGTGCGCAACTCGGTGGAGTTCGCCGCGATCGCCACCGCGATCGCGCTCGTCGTGGGCGGGCTGGCGTCGGCTGCGATCGCGGCCCGACCGGGTCGGGCGACTCGCACGATGGATGCGTTCCTCATGCTCCCGCTCGGAACGTCGGCCGTGACCGTCGGGTTCGGCTTCCTGCTCGCGTCCGAACGTGCGCCGCGCGACATCGCGACATCGCCGCTGCTCGTCCCGATCGCCCACGCGGTCGTCGCGATCCCGTTCGTCGTGCGCGCCGTCGTGCCCGTGCTGCGCAGCATCGATCCACGGCTTCGGGACGCGGCGACGATGCTCGGCGCCGGGCCGCGGCGCGTTTGGCGCGAAGTCGACCTTCCGATCGTGGCGCGCGCGTTCGCGGTCGCGGCCGGGTTCTGCGCCGCGGTGTCGTTGGGCGAGTTCGGCGCGACCTTGTTCATCGCCCGTCCCGATTGGCCGACCGTGCCGATCGCGATCCAGCGCTTCCTGGGGAAGCCCGGCCAGATCTATTTCGACCAGGCGCTCGCGATGTCGGTGATCCTGATGGTGTTGACCGGCTTGGTCATCTTCGCGATCGAACGCGCACGCGTGCGCGAGCTCGGAGAGCTGTAGATGCTCGGGGTGGAGGGTGCAGTCGTGCAATTCGGCGATCATCGCGCACTCGATGGCGTCGACCTGGCCGTTGGGGAGCGCGAGACGATCGCGGTCCTGGGACCGAGCGGATCCGGAAAGACGACGCTGCTGCGCGCGGTCGCCGGACTCCAGTGTCTCAGCGGGGGACGCGTTCGCTGGGACGGCGACGATC
>JALYLU010000286.1 GCA_030774075.1 Actinomycetota bacterium
GCTCGGCCCCCACCTCGACCTCGGTCTCGCTCAAGCCGTCTTGACCTGTGTCCACCGGTCGGAGTACTTGATCTCGTCTTCGCCGATGTCCTTCTGGAACGGGAGCTTCGCGAGGGCGTCAGCCGAGGGGTAGATCAGCGGATTGTCGAGGATGTCCTTGTTGATGAACTGCTCCGCGGCTTTGTTGGGGCTGCCGTAGTTGATGAAGTTCGTGAGCGCGGCGCCGACCTTCGGCTCGAGGATGTAGTTCATGAACAGTTCGGCGTTCTTGGGGTGCCCGGCTCCCTTGGGTATGGCCATCGAATCGACCCACGAGAACGCGCCCGACGTCGGGATCACGTATTCGATGTTCGGCTTGTCGGCCTGGATCGTGAACACGTCACCGGAGTACGCCTGCGCGAGCAGGAGCTCGCCGCTCTTGAGCGGATCTTGGTAGTCGGACGTGATCGATTTGATCTTCTTCTTCAGATCGATCAGGTAGTTCTTGGCTTCGTCGAGGTCGGAATCGCTCGTGCTGTTGGGATCTTTCTTCAACGCGAACAGCGCCATCGCGAAGGCGTCGCGGGCCTCGTCGAGGTACGACGACTGTCCCTTCACGGCCGGCAGTTGGAACGCGTCCCAGTCGGTCACGCTGCCGCCAACTTTTGTCTTGTCGAAGCCGATGCCGGTGGTGCCCCACTGCCAGGGAATCGAGTACTGGTTGCCGGGGTCGTAGGCCGCGTTGCGAAAGCGCGGGTCGAGGTTGGTCACATTGGGGATCAGCGAGAGATCCAGGGGCTGGACCAGGTTGGCGTGCTTCATCTTCACAAGGGTGGCGTCGGTGGGGACGACGATGTCGTAGCCGGTGCTCCCCGCCGTCAACTTCGCGAAGAGCTGGTCGTTCGAGCTGTAGTTGTCGTAGGTGACCTTGATCCCGGTCTGCTTTTGGAAGTTCGGGATTGTCTTGTCGTCGATGTAGTCGGTCCAGTTGTAGAAGTTGAGGACCTTGGCCTCGGGCTTGCTCGAGAACGTGGGCGGGGTCGTCGACCCGCTGCTGCCGGTGCTGCTCTTGCTGCTGCTGCCACACGCGGCAACGAATCCCGCGGCGGACGCGAACGCCATCGTCCTCATGAAGGTGCGACGGCTGAAATGAGGCGAGTCCGTGTCCCAGATGAACGCCAACGACACACGGTCCGGATCGCTCATGAAATCAGCTCCTTGTCGAGGGTGGGCTCGTCGGCGAGCACCACGTTGAACTCTGGATCCCAGACGAGCCGGGCGCGGCTGCCGGGAACGCCGGCGTCGCTCACCCGCTCGCTGTTCTGTCGGAACACGACGAGGGTCGTGCGCGTTTCGGTCTCTACGACGAGCTGGGTCGAGACGCCTTGGTAGACGACGTCGACGACCGTGCCCGCGATCGTGCACAGCTGGTCGGCAACGGGTTCGTTCTCGGCGACGATGCGCAGCTTCTCCGGCCGCACCGTGAAGGCCAACATGTCGCCCGGGCTGATCGACCGGCCTTCGGGCGCACGGACGAGCAGGCGATCACCCGGCGCCGCTTCGATCTGAAGGAGATCTCCGACTCGGCCGGTGACCGGGGCCTCGACGATGTTCGACGTTCCGATGAACCCGGCGACGAAGCGCGTGGCCGGTCGCTCGTAGATGTCTTCGGGGTGCCCGATCTGCTCGACCCGGCCCTGCGCCATCACCGCGAGGCGATCGCTCATCACGAGCGCCTCTTCCTGGTCGTGGGTGACGTAGACGAACGTGACGCCGACCTCGCGTTGGATGCGCATCAGCTCGAGTTGCATCTGCTTGCGGAGCTTGAGGTCGAGGGCGCCGAGCGGCTCGTCGAGCAGGAGCACGGCCGGTTCGTTCACCAGGGCCCGCGCCAGTGCGACCCGCTGCTGCTGTCCGCCGGAGAGCTGCGAAGGACGACGTTCGTCGTAGCCCCGCAGCTGCACGAGGTCGAGGTAGCGCTTCACACGGTCGCGGATCTCGCTCCTCGAGACCTTCTTGCGTCGTAGTCCGAAGGCGACGTTGTCGGCGACGGTCAGGTGCGGGAACAGTGCATACGACTGGAACACGGTGTTGACGTTGCGCTTGTAGGGCGCGACGCCGACGATGTCGCGCCCGGTCAGCTCGACCCGCCCGGAGTCGGGCTCTTCGAATCCCGCGATCATGCGCAGCGAGGTCGTCTTGCCGCAGCCTGACGGCCCGAGCAGCGAGAAGAACTCGCCGTGCCCGACCTCGATGGTCACGTCGTCGACCGCCACAATGTCGCCGAAGTGCTTCGTCACTCCGTAGAGGCCGACCTCGACCTTTCCTTCCGGATCCGGCACCCGGCCTCCTGCGAGCGGTTGTTGACTGTCGCGCACCCTCGCAGATGGGGAGGCCGCGCTGCAACCAAGATGATGCACCTGTCGCGGCTCTTTCGGGTAGCGCCCGGCGCGCGTTGTCACAGTGGTGCCTCTGCCGCGTAGGGCGCTGCGATATTCGTCGCGCCGCCCGAGCTAAAGCCGGAAGGCCGCCTCGGGGAACGCGAACACCTCGCCCCGGCCGGAGCGCGCGAGCGACTGGTAGTGGCGCCGGGCGAACCACCAACGGCCGTCGACCCGGCGGTAGTCGTCGCGGTACACGCCGAACGCTTGTGTGGAACGGCCCGATGCCGCGTCTTGGCGAAGCTCACAGATGTAGAGGCGGGCGGAGGCGCGGTCGGGATCTCCGCCGCTCCGGAGCGAGACCCGCGTGCTGAGGGGAACGAACTCGAAGAACTCGAATCGCTCAACCGCCGGACCGATGAAGTCGCCGACCTGCTGTGGTCCCACGAGCTCGACGACGGGATTGGTGACCGTGTCGACCCGCACCGGCGCGTCGGCGAGGAACATGTCGTGGAACTCCGCCCAGGCGCGGCGTGTCACCGTGTCGGCGTACGCGTTCTGCAACCGCGTGATCGCGACGTAGTCGATCGCCTCCTGCAGCGCGTCATCCATCTGGACGTGAGGCATTCGGTCATCAGGCATTCGGGCGGGAGAAGTCGCGGTTCGGATGTTTGGGCGGCATCGCGACGTCGGGAACCTTGCAATGGCTCTCGCGCATGTCTTCGAGCACGTGGACCATGTTGAGGAGGTCTTCTTCGTAGCGAAACTTTCCGTCGCCCGCGTAGATGAGTGTCGAGACACCAGATTGCTCGTAGGGTCGCCCGTCGGCGCGCTTTCCCGGGAGCAGTTGTTTCCATTTGATGATCACGTTGTCGCCGTCGATCGCGTAGAATTCGACCGGGAACTTCCACTCCTCCAGTCCGACCATCGCGTCACCGAACACGGTCGCTTTCATCTCGTCTATGCCGACGACCCGGCCCCACGCCGGGTCGATGAACACGGCGTCGTCGGTGAAGTACTCGGCGAGGGCTCTCCAGGTCGCGCCGCCGGCGTCGATCACCTTGCGCGTTTCCACGTAGCGCTCGACGGTGGCTTGGATCTCGTCGCGGGGGTAGGGCATCGGCGCGCCTCTCTGGTGATGGCCGTCGGAGGAATCGGGGCCCAGACGATGATCCGATCGGGCCGGTTGATGCAAGCGCGGTACACGATGCAGGCCCGCGCCTACCGGTAGCGGGCGGTGTGCGGCTGGATTCAGCCGGCGAGGCGTCGTTCGATGGCGTCGAGGCGCTGAAGGATCTGTTGAAGAGTGTCGGCGGTGTCCGGCCGTGCAGGGGCGCGGTCTTGTTGAGCGTGCACGAATCCTGACAGGGCGGTGATCACTGCCCTGCGGGTGGTAAGCCGTTCGACACCCATCCGCCGCAACACCTGGCTCGCCAGGCCTTTCTCGGTTGCGATCAGCCCGAGGAGCACGTGCTCACAGCCGATGTAGTTGTGGAGCATGCCGAGCGCTTCTGCGGTCGTGGCCTCGAGCGCCTGCTTGGCCAAAGGCGTGAATGCAATTCGTCCCGCAACCGGTCGCCCCTCGACCGGTTCGCTCGGTGGCCCCATGGAAGCCAGCAGTTCTGCGCGCAGATCGGTGAGCTCGAGGTCGAGCGCCGCGAGCACTTTGACGGCGAGGTTGCTGCCCTCGTCGATGAGGCCGAGCAAGAGGTGCTCGGTGCCCACATAGTTATGAGGGACCGCGCGGGCGGCGTCCTCGGCGAGCGCGAGCGCCTTTCTCGCGCGGGGCGTGAAGCGTCCGAACGTTCCGAGCCCCGGATGGTCCTCGGGTGGGGCAAGGTCGGTTGCTCGCAGCGAGGCGACGTCGCGAACGGCACGTTCGAGCGCGCTCTGGCACACCGCCGAGACGGGCACGTGCGCGTCGCGCACCGCCGCGGCAAGGTCGTCAGGGAGGTATATATTGATCTTCGGCATGGGGTTATATTGGGGTTATAGACCCGGCTCGTCAAGGGGAATCCGCGATCACCGCGATGATCTCGTCGCCGTAGCGTTCGAGCTTGGTCGGACCGATGCCGGTGCATCGGGAGAGCTCGCCCAGCGACTCCGGGCGGCGATCGGCGATGCCCTCGAGGTGCGCGTCGCTGAGCACGATGTACGCGGGTACGCCGTCGCTCGACGCTCGCTGCTTGCGCCAAGCCTTGAGCGCGGTGACGAGCCCGGGTGACGCATGCGTGATAGCGGTCGCCGCGCCGCGCGTGAGCTGCGCCCGGCGGCCGTCGCGTTCCACGCGCTCGCCGTAGGGGATCACCACGCGCGCGCCGTTCGCATCCTCGAGCACCGCCGCGTCGGTGCGGAGTTCGACGATCGGACCGCTCGAACCGGCAAATGTCACCTCCATGCCGATCTCGGCTGCGAACGGGTTGCGGGCGCGGCCCGGCGAAGACGGGCCGGGCGCGCTCGTCGCCGCACGGGCCGGGCGCGCCTCCTCGGGCGGCGCGGGTTCGAGGAGCTCTTCAAGAAACGGCCGAGGAGATCCCTCGTCGGCAACGACGTGCACCGCGGTGTCGCCGCGGGTGATGGCGACGTGGAAGATGCGACGCTCCTCTTCGATGTCGTCGGCGAGCGCGTGGGGCATGAGCCCGTCGTGCGCGCCCAGCACGACGACGAACGGCCACTCCATGCCCTTCACGCGGTGCACCGTCGACAACGCGACGCCGTCGCTACGCGCGGGCTCGTTCGCGGCGCGCAGCCGGGCCCGCAACCATGGCTCGAACGCCGCGGGATCGGGTTCGAAGGTGGCGACGGCGATCAGCGCGTTCAGATCGTCGCGGTGGCTGGCGTCGGGAGCCTTGCCCGACAGGTCGAGGGTCGCGAGCGCGGCACCGAGGCCGACATCGTCGCGGATGCCGGTGAGGAGCCGGTCGGTGGTCGCGCCGGCCTCGTACGCGTGCCCGAGCGATTCGAGGTCGTCACAGAACGCCTCGAACTTGCCCGCGGCGGACGCGTTGAGGTCGTCGGCCTCGCGGCGCAGTAGCGAAAGCTGCCACTGCCGGCGCCGCTCGAGTCGTTGCAGCACCTCTCGCCGCAGCGAGCGGCTCGGACGACGCGCCGCGAGCGCGAGGTCGCTGCCGTGGAAACCCGTGTCGTTGCCGGCCGCGAGCGCGAGGCGAAGGTACGCGAGTGCGGTGCGGGTGCCGGTTCGGTTCAGCACTGCGACGCTCACCGGCGTCCAGCAGGGCACGCTCGCCTCGCCGAGGAGAAGTTGCGCAGGCAGCAGCACCGAGTTCACGCGACTCAGCACTGCGATGTCGTCGGGTCTGGCATCACGTTCGAGCCACGCGGTGACCTGGTCGACCGCGGCGCGCGCGACGCGTTCCGGGGCCGCGGTCGCGATCGAGAGCGCGTCGTCCTCACCCTCGTAGTTGCCGTTGGTCTTGGCTGCGACGATTTCCTTGTCGATGCGCCGCCGGTTGTACGAGAGCAGGTTGCGGGTCGCGGCGACGACGGGCCCCGGGCAGCGGTAGTTCGTCGCGAGCGCGTGGTGCGTCCCGCCGGGGAAGTAGCGGTCGTAGTTGATGAGGAACTCCGGATCGGCACCCGCATAGCCGTAGATGACCTGATCGTCGTCGCCGACACCGAAGACGTCGTAGGCCGGCGCGGCGATGAGGCGCAGGAGGAGGAGTTGCGCCGGCGTGAGGTCCTGGAACTCGTCGACCAGGAGGTGGCGGGCCTCCCGCTGGAAGTCGCGGCGGACCTCGGGGGCGCGCAGGAGGGCCTCCACCGCGCCGTAGATCTGCTCGTCGTGGTCGATGGCGTGGTCGGCACGCAGCTTGTCGCGGTACTCGTCGAACATCGCGCCGAAGCCGGCGACGTCGTCCCGTTGCGCCTCGATCACGTTCGGGTCGGCGAGCCCGAGGCGCACCTCGCCCAGCGCTTCCAGGTACGGGGCGTACATGTCGGTGTTCGCTCGGGGCTTCACGGGCACGAGCGCTTCGATGCGCCGGCGCATCTCCCACTCGTCGATGAGGGCGCGGTTGCCGCCGGCGCGCCGGAGGACGTCGTTGCCCAGCGCGTGCAGCGTGCGGACGCGGCGTCGCGCGCCTTCGGGCAGGTCGGCCAGGCGCGCCCGCATCGTGTCCTTGGCTCGGACGTTGTACGCGACCGCGGTGATCGAGCGCGGGCTCCAGCCGCGGTCGACGAGCAGGCGGAAGCGCTCGGTGAGAACTCGGGTCTTGCCCGAGCCGGCGGGCGCGATGACGCGCGCCGCGCCGGTGTCGTGAACGACGGCCGCGAGCTGGTCGGCCGCAAGCTCCGCGTTCGGGGTCACGC
>JALYLU010000287.1 GCA_030774075.1 Actinomycetota bacterium
GGGCGCCGCCAAGAAGCTCCCCTTACCCGAAGGCACTTGGGCGATCGGCGCCGGACTCGTCGTCGTCGGTCTGAGCGCATACGGCTTCCAAATTCTTGCGGCAAAACGATTGTCGGACAGCGATTTCACTTCGCTCAACGTTCTCTGGGCGATGGTCTTCGTGTTCTCGCCCGGCCTGTTCCAGCCGCTCGAGCAAGAGGTGGGCCGCGCGGTCTCGGCCCGGCGAGTCCGAGGCGAAGGCGGCGGCCCCCTTGTGAAGCGCGCCGCCCTGCTCGGAGGCCTGCTCGCCTTCGCTGTCATCGCGATCGCCGCCATCGCGCACCAGAGGATCATCGACAAGATGTTCGACGGTCGGGGCATCCTGATCGTCGGCCTGTTCGTCGCGATCCTCTGTTACTGCGTCGCCTTCATCACCCGCGTGACGCTGGCGGGAAACGGCCGCTTCGGCGCGTACGGCCTGATGCACGGCTCGGAAGGCGTCGTACGCATCCTCGCCTGCATCGTCTTGTTCGCGGTCGGCACGGAATCAGTGGGCCCCTGGGCCTTCGCCCTCGCGGCACCACCAATGCTCGCAGTCGCGATCTCGCTCCGTGGCCAACACGATCTCGTCCTGCCGGGCCCGCAAGCGCCCTACTCGGAGCTGTCGGGAGCGCTCGCGTGGCTCCTCCTCGGGTCGGTGCTCGCGCAGCTGCTCTCGTACGCCAGCGTGTTCGGAGTGAGCCACTTCGCGGCCCCCGGCCAAAAGGACGTCAGCTCGCACTTCATCACGGGCCTGTTCGTCGCCCGCGTGCCGCTGCTGCTGTTCCAGGCGGTTCAGGCCGCGCTGCTGCCGAAGCTCGCCGCGCTCGCGAGTGAGGGCAAGCACGACGACTTCCGGATCGGCATGCGCCGATTGATCGCCGTCGTGCTCATGTTGTGCGTGAGCGGAACGATCGCCGCCACGCTCATCGGGCCCTGGGCGGGCAAGAAGCTGTTCGTCAGCAAGTGGGATCTCGGCAACCGCGACATGTTCCTGCTGACGCTCGCGGCCACGGCCTTCATCGTTGCGCTCACTCTCGCACAGGGTCTCATCGCATTGAAGGCCTACAAGCAGAGTGCCATCGCCTGGATCGTCGGAATCGTCTCGTTCGTCGTCGCGGTCTCGCTCGGTCACGACTTGATCCTCCGCAACGAGCTCGGATTCCTCGCCGGCGGAACCGCAGCCGCAATCGTGATGGCCGGTCTCCTCGTCCCGCGGATGCGCCGCGGCGGCGCGACGCTGCAAGACCTCGTTGAGGTGGTCGAGCACGAACCGCTCGAAATCTGAAGGTCGCAGAGCGATGGGCGCGCTGCAATCCGAGGTTCCCGAGGACGACCCGCAGGCACGCCTCCCCGCGCTCGTGCGCCTCGCGCGGCCCAAGCAGTGGATCAAGAACGTTCTCGTCATCGCCGCGCCGGGCGCGGCCGGGGTGCTCGGCGAAGGGACCGCGCTGGCGCGTACGGGCGTCGCGTTCGTGTGCTTCTGCCTGGCCGCGAGCGGAACCTACTTCCTCAATGACGCGCTCGACATCGACGCCGATCGCCGGCATCCCACGAAGCGCTTGCGCCCGATCGCCTCGGGCGAGGTGTCGGTGCGCACCGCGCTCACCGGCGGCATTGTGCTCGTGACGGCCGCAATCGCCCTCTCTTTTGCCGCCCGATGGCAACTCTCGCTCGTCGTCGGCGGCTACCTGCTGCAGACCGTGGTGTACAGCGTGTGGCTCAAGCACGAGGCCGTGCTCGATCTCGCGTGCGTCGCGTCGGGCTTCGTGCTCCGCACGATCGCCGGTGGCGTCGCGGTCGGAGTGACGATCTCGCCGTGGTTCCTCATCGTCGCCGGCTCCGCGTCGCTCTTCATGGTCACGGGCAAGCGACACGCGGAGATGATGGAGCTCGGCGATCACGCGGCCAGTCACCGGCTCACGTTGGCAATGTACTCGCGTGAGTTCCTGAGCTACGTGCGCGCGGTCGCGTCGAGCGTCACAGTGCTCGCGTACTGCCTGTGGGCGTTCGAGAAGTCGTCGAGGGTAGGTAATCCAGTGTGGTTCGAGCTGTCGATCGTGCCGTTCGTTCTCGGCATCCTTCGCTATGCACTGCTCCTGGAGCAGGGCCGGGGCGGAGCGCCCGAGGAGCTCGTGCTCGCCGACCGCGTCCTGCTCGCGATGGGCGCGGCGTGGGCACTCTCGTTCGCGCTCGCGGTGCACGGTTCGTGATGGCTGCGCCGGAACTGCTCTCGGGTTGGGGCCGCACCTCACCGACGCTCGCGACCGTTCACCGGCCGGACGAGCTCGAGCACATCGTCTCGCAGGTAACCGCGCCGAGCCCGCGCGGCGTGATCGCGCGTGGGCTCGGCCGCTCGTATGGTGATGCCGCGCAGAATGCCGGCGGCGACGTGCTGTCGTGCAGCAATCTCGACGCAATGCTCGCGATCGACGTCGAGAAGGGCACGGTGACCGTAGAGAGTGGCGTGAGCCTCGACACGCTCCTCCGGGTGCTCCTGCCCCTTGGTTGGTTCCCCATGGTCATCCCCGGTACGAGCTACGTCACGATCGGCGGCGCGATCGCATCCGATATCCACGGCAAGTTCCGCCACGGCTCCTTCGCCGACTACGTCGACCGGATGCGGATCGTCACCCCGGCGCGCGGTGCATGCATGCTCGAACCCGAGGGCGACGCCCAGGAGTTCTGGGCCACGAGCGGCGGTATGGGTTTGACCGGTGTCATCACGGAGGCCACGCTCAAGCTCCAACCCGTCGAGACGTCGCGCATCGTGTGCGACACCGAGCGCACCGACGACGTCGACGACTGCATGGCGCGCATGCTCGAACGCGATCACGAGTACCGCTACTCGGTCGCCTGGATCGACTGCCTCGCGTCGGGTGGCCACCTCGGGCGCGCCGTGCTGACGCGAGGCAACCACGCCACGTTCGACGACCTGCCGTTCTCCGACCGCTCTACCGCGCGTGAGTACATGCCGCGCACACTGCTGGCCACTCCACAGTGGATCCCGAACGGTCTGCTCAACCCGCTCACCGTGCGCGCGTTCAACGAGCTGTGGTTCCGTAGGGCACCGCGCAAGCCGCACCGTGCCGTCGAAGGCATCAAGCCCTTCTTCTTTCCGCTCGACAGCGTTCGCGACTGGAATCGCGTCTACGGACCGCGCGGCTTTGTTCAATACCAGTTCGTGGTCCCCTTCGGAGCGGAGCAGGTCGTGCGGACCGCCCTCCAGCGATTCAGCGCCGCCCGAGTTCCCACATTCCTCGCGGTCCTCAAACGCTTCGAGCACGACAGCCGATCGCTGATCGGGTTCCCGATCTCGGGTTGGACGCTCGCGCTCGACATCCCGGCGGCGCCGCGGCTGACCCCGTTGCTCGACGGCCTCGACGAGTTGGTCGTGGAAGCGGGCGGCCGCGTGTACCTGACGAAGGATGCCCGGCTGCGGCCGGACCTGCTTGCCGCGATGTACCCGCGCCTCGACGATTGGCGCTCCACCCGCGCCGCCCTCGATCCCGGCAACCTGCTGCGAAGCGACATGGATCGCCGGCTCGACCTCAGCGGCGCCGGAACGAGAGGCGCATGATGGAGGCTTTGGCGTGAGGGACGCGTTGGGCGAGATGCAGTCGGTGCTCGTGCTCGGAGGAACCTCCGACATCGCGCTCGCGACCGTCCGCAAGATCGTGGCCCGGCGCGGCGCGCGCGTCGTCCTCGCCGCTCGCAAGCCCGAAACCTGCGACTCGGCGGCAGCCGTGCTGCGTGACGCCGGCGCGTCCGAGGTCCACTCGGTCGTGTTCGATGCCACCGACTTCGCATCGCACGAGGGCTTCGTGCGCGCCACGTTCGACCGCTTCGGCGACTTCGACCTCGTGCTCGTCGCGTTCGGCGTGCTGGGCGACCAGGCTCGTGCCGAACACGATCCGGGCGCCGCGCTCGAGATCGTGCAGACCAACTTCACAGGCACCGTGTCCGTAACGGTGCCGGTGGTCACCCGCCTGCGCGCCCAGGGCCATGGCGACCTGGTGCTCCTGTCGTCGGTCGCGGGCGAGCGCGTGCGGCGCTCGAACTTCGTGTACGGCTCCTCCAAGGCCGGCATCGACGGCTACTACCAGGGTGTCGCCGCGTCACTCGCGTCGAGCGGAGTGCACGTGATGATCGTGCGCGCCGGGTTCGTGCACACGAAGATGACCGACGGACTGAAGGCTGCACCCCTTTCGGTCACAGCCGACGAAGTCGCCGGCGCCGTCGTACGCGGGCTCGCACGCGGTCGCGAGATCGTGTGGGTCCCGCCCTCGATGCGGTACGTGATGATCGTGCTCCGGCACCTGCCCGTCGCGGTGTTCCGTCGACTGCGTTTGTAATGCGCTCGTGAGCCGGCGGACCCTCGCCGCCTTCGACTTCGACGGCACGCTGACCCGGCGCGACACGCTGGTCCCGTTCCTCGCGACGATCGCCGGGCGCGCAACGCTGCTCCGCGCGCTCGGCGCCGAATCGCCACGGCTCGCGCTCGCGGCGGCCGGCCGCGGCGATCGCGACGTCGTGAAGCAGCGAGTGCTGACCCGAGTTCTCGCCGGACGGTCGTACGCCGATCTCGAAGCTGCCGGACGAGCGTTTGGAGCCGAGCTCACACGGTCGGCGATCACGACCGCAGGCCGCGACCGGATCGCGTGGCACCTTCGCGAAGGCCACGAGGTGGTCATCGTCTCCGCGTCACTCGACGTGTACCTCGACGAGGTCGCGCGGGCATTGGGCGTCGCGCACGTCTTGTGCACTGGTCTCGTCACGGACGAGCGCGGGCGCTGCACCGGGCACCTGCGGGGCGCGAACTGCCGCGGCCCCGAGAAGGCGGCCAGGTTGCGCGCGCTGTTGGGCGACGACGACGTCGAGTTGTGGGCGTACGGCAACAGCCGCGGCGACGACGAGATGCTCGCCCTCGCAGATCATCCCGTGAGAGTCCGACGCGGCCGGATACGCAGTTAGCATCCGCTCGTGGACCTAGACGATCTCCAGCGCAACTGGGACGAGTTCGGTCGTCGTGATCCGTACTGGGCGATCATCTCGCGCCCCGACCGACGGGGGAATCGCTGGGATCTCGACGAGTTTCTCCGAACCGGTGTCGACGAGATCGACGCGCTGCTCGCGTGGTTGCGGAACCTCGGCGTCGCGGTCCGGGCGGGACGCGCCCTCGACTTCGGATGCGGCGTCGGTCGCCTCACCCAGGCGCTCGCCCGCACGTTCGCCGAGTGCGACGGCGTCGACATCGCGCCCTCGATGATCGAACGCGCCCACGAGCTGAATCGGTTCGGTGACCGGTGCCGGTACCACGTCAACGACCGCGACGACCTGGCGCTGTTCGGCGACGGGATCTTCGACCTCGTGTACTCGGTCATCGTCTTGCAGCACATCGCGCCCGAATTCACTGCGGCCTATCTCCGGGAGTTCACGCGGGTACTCACGCCGGGGGGCGTCTTGGTCTTCCAGCTGCCGAGCCATCTGGTCGCATCCGACGAGCCGGGGCAGCGCTTCTCGTCGATGGCCGACGACCCGTTCCGCGCCGAGATCGTGCCCGCAGTCGCGGCGCTCGAGATCGAGGCGGATTCCATCGCGCAGGTCGTCGTCGGCGTGCGCAACGCGTCCACCGGGCCCTGGACCGACGATCGTTTCGTGAACCTCGGCAACCATTGGCGCAGTGCGAGCGGCGCGCTCCTGCGGCTCGACGACGGCCGGGCGTCGATGGGAGAAGCGCTGCAGCCCGGCGACGCGATCGAACTGACCCTGGAGATTCAAGCGCCCCCCGACCCGGGCGCGTACCTTCTCGAGTTCGATCTCGTGATCGAGGGGCTGGCGTGGTTCGCGGATCGCGGGTCTCCGACGACCACGATCCCAGTGCAGGTCGTGCCGCGCTCCGAGGTGCCGGGACGCGACGAAACGGCGATCGTTCCCGTGATGGAGATCCACGGCATTCCCCGCGCCGACGTCGAGGCACTGCTGCAAAGGCACGGCCTCGAGATCGTCGCGGTGCAGGAGACCGACAAGGCTGCGGGTTGGCGGGATTACTGGTACGTCGCGGTGAAGCGCGACGACGCGAGGCGCCCGCGACGGCGCGTCCGCGATCTGCTGCGTCGACGGTGACGCGCCGCTGCGCGCGATCAGATGGGATTCAGCCGGCCCGCGATACCGATCGCGTGGCCGAACACCCGCCCCGCCGCGTCGCCGAGGTTCGGCGCGTCGCCGAACGCGTACACGCGGCCGTCGTCCCGCAACGCCAAGTAGCCCTTGCCCGTCATCGACGGCAACATCGCGACATACGGCGATAGTGATCTCGAATTCGCGCCGGAACCTTCGAACGGCGCTTTCCCGAACGAGAAGACGCCACCGTCACGGGCGATCATCCAGTAGCCGTCGCTCTCGGGCCGTGCCGCCATCGAGACGACGGGCTGGTTCAGGCGGATGCCGCCGGTCGAGCCGAAGAATCGGGCGTCGCCGAAGCTGAAGACGCCACCGTCTCGTGCGTAGAGCCAATAGCCAAACCCCGTGTGCGTCGGCGTCATGCCGAGAACGGGCGCGTTCAGGCGCATCCCTCCAGTCGAGCCGAAGAATCGGGCGTCGCCGAAGCAAAAGATGCCGCCGTCCCCGCCCACCAACCAGTAGCCGCGACCCGATGGCGTCGAAGCC